>NZ_JASJSU010000078.1:0-14004 GCF_030237045.1 Stenotrophomonas maltophilia group sp. Smal17 | reverse complement strand
CGCCAGGTCCGGCGCAAGGTGCTGCTGGTGGCAGGCCTGTTGATGCTGGCGGCGGTGATCGTGCTGACGATGCTGCTGCTGCGCCGGGCCCCGGTGGCGAGTTCGCCGGTGGATGCGGCTGTCGAGAACGGTGTCCGCGTGATCGGCAGCCCGCAGCGGCCCTACCGGCTGATTACCGCCACCAGTGGCTTCGAGACCTATCCAACACTCTCCCCCGATGGTTCCCAGGTTGCCTATGAAGGCGCCAACGAGGATGGCAGGGGCGGCGGAGCGATCAAGGTGCAGACCTCGGGCAATGCGCCCGCGCGCCAGTTGCTCGCTCCCCCGGTGGGCGCCAGCGATCGTTTTCCCAGCTGGTCGCCGGATGGCCGCGAGATCGCCTTTGCACGGTTCAGCGCCGAAGGCGGCTGCCAGGTGCTGATTGCCAGCGCTACGGGCGGCGCGCTGCGCCAGGCAACGCGCTGTGACGGCACCGAACTGCTCAGCTTCGACTGGACCCCTGACGGCCGTGGGCTGGTGTTCGGCAGCATGGTCGGGCGGTATGCGCATCGCGGCATCCGGGTGCTGGACCTGGCCAGTGGTCAGTGGAATGCCCTGGACTACAGCGTCGATGCGGACGACTTCGACTATGCGCCGCGCTACTCGCCGGACGGCAAGTGGCTGGTGTTCGTGCGCAATCCGCAGATGGGCGACCTGTGGCGGATGCCGGCCAGTGGCGGCGTCCCGGAGCAGCTGACCAATGAAGCGGCCGAGCAGCGGGGCTGGGCGTGGGTCGATGATGGCCGCACCATCGTGTTCGGGCGGCGTGTCGACAGCGAAGTGCGCCTGTACTACCTCGACGTTGAACGCCGCACGCTGCGTGATGCCGGCTTGGACGATGCGCAGTGGCCCGCGGTGTCGCGGCATGGCGGGGTGCTGGCGTTCGTTCACCGGCGTGCGCAGTTCGGTGTGTTCAAGGTGCCGACCGATGGAGGCAGCGCGCAGCGCCTGTTCGCTTCCAGTGGCCGCGATGGCCAGCCGATGGCGGCGCCTGACGGCCGGCAGCTGGTCTTCACCTCTGATCGTTCGGGCAGTTTCGCCCTGTGGTGGGCCGACATGCAGCGGCCGGACTCGTTGCGGCCGATCGAGGGCCTGCGGCCAGAGGGGCGGCAGGCGCCGGACTGGGCCGCCGACAGCCGCCACCTGCTGGTGGTGGGGCGCGATGAACACGGGCGCACGGTGATCTACGAGATCTCACCGCGTGATGAGCGCCTGCAGGCGCTGCCGGTGCCGGCGGAACAGCCGCTGCAGGCCCTGTACGGTGCAACCGAGGACCAGCTGCTGGTGGTTGAACGCGATGCGGACCAGCGCACCCGGTTGAGCCTGTTCGATCGCAGTACCCAGCCCTGGCGCCGGCTGGCCAGCATCGAGGGGGTATCGCAGGCCCGTTTCGATCGTGGCAGCGGGCGGGTGCTGTTCACGCGCCTGGCGGCTGGCGGGCTCTGGTCGGTCGATCCGGCGCTGTCGTCGGCCAGCGTGCGCCAGATCAGCGAGGACCGGCCGAGCCGCTGGCGCTATCGCACCTGGACGGTCGCCGGCAGTGGCGCTGTCGGCTACCTGGGAACCTCCACCCGGTGTGGCACGACCCTGGTCCGCATCGAGGCCGGTGTCGAGGCCCCGGAGCGTTGCCTGGATGCACAACGGCTCAGCGCGGGCAACGGGATCAGTGCCAGCGCCGATGGTCGTGATCTGTACGTGGCCCTGGCCGTGAGCGATGGTGCCGACATCGGCGTCATGCAGCTGCCTCCGCCGGCGCCGACGCTGTTTCCAGCGTTCTCCAGGCTTTTGATTTTCAAGAAGAATTTTTCTTCGTAATTTTTTCGTGCCGTTCTCGCCGCGAATTCGTGGCGATCTCGGCAGACTTTCCTGACGCGCTGCCGCCCGATTGGGCAAAACGGAGGCCTGTACTAGGCAAATCCGTGGTGCCCCCATGCGTCAACTCTCGCTGGCCGATCGCGGCCAAACCGTCTCTCTCGACAAGTCCCTCGATGAAGGCACGCCGACCTGCCTGGGCGTCGCCCGGCTGGGTAGCCTGCAGACGGCGGGAAGCAGCTTCACGGTGTGGATGCAGGTGCGTGGCAGTTCCTGGGTCGAAGCCAAGGAAGGTCGCTTCCGGCTGCGCCAGGGCGAGTGGATCGCATTCGAGAAGGAGTCCCGGCCGCTGGTGCAGGCGGGCCGCAACGGGTTGTGCGTGGGCCTGAACCTGAACATCGAAGCGCTGCGGGTGCTGACCGAGATGGCCGACTGTGGCCTGTATGCCGGTCGTGGCCGCCTGAACCGCAGCGACGCCCGGGTGGGCCTGCGGCTGTGGCGCGATGCGCTGGCCAGTGGCCAGCCGGCCCATGCACTGAGGCCGCTGCTGCTGCATCTGGCAAGCCTGCAGCGGGGCCTGGCCGAGAACGTGCAGCGCTGCCCGGGGCGCTCGCGCAGCCGCAAGCGGCAGGTGTTCGGGCGCATGCAGCGCGCAAGGCTGTACCTGGAGGGCAACAGCCATCGCGTGGTGCGCATCGGTGAGTTGGCCGAGCTGACCAACTTCTCCAGCTGGTATCTCTCCAAGACCTTCCAGAGCCTCTACGAAGAGAGTCCTCAGTCGCTTTCGGCACGGTTGCGCCTGGAACGGGCCGCCGATCTGCTGCGTGACACCGACATGATGGTGGGTGAGGTTGCCGCAGCCAGCGGATTCGACAACTGCTGCAGCTTCGCCCGCGCCTTCCGCGCCCGCTATGGCCAATCCGCTTCGCGCTTCCGCGAAAACGGCGGGGTTCTGCCGCCACATTCTGCAAAGTCTCTGGTTGGGTCGCGCAAATACAGCGTCGCAACGCAATCGTAACGTGCTGGGGTGTTTTAACACGCTGCTAACACGTACCTTGGAGAGATAGATGAACGTTTGTAATCCCGCAGTGCGGCTCGGCCTGCTGCCCGCCGGCATCGCGCTGGCGCTGGCGCCGGCCTTTGCTTCCGCCCAGGAAGCGAAGGCCACGACCGACCTGGACCGCATTTCGGTCACCGGCTCGCGCATCCGCCAGGCGAGCATGGAAACCGCGCAGCCCGTGATCGCGCTGCAGCGCGCCGACATCGAGAAGCAGGGCTTCACCAGCGTCGGCGATATCGTGCAGAACCTGTCGGCGACCGGTTCGCCGGCCATCAGCCGTGCCGACGCCCTGACCTCGGGCGAAGAAGTGGGCGGCCAGTACGTCGACCTGCGCGGCCTGGGCCCGGAGCGCACCCTGGTGCTGCTGGACGGCAAGCGCATGGGCGTCAGCACCGGCGGCTACACCGACCTGGCTGCCATCCCGACCTCGGTGGTCGAGCGCATTGAAGTGCTGACCGACGGCGCCTCGGCGATCTACGGCTCCGACGCCATCGCCGGCGTGATCAACATCATCACCCGCAAGAACTTCGACGGCCTGGAAGCCAGCGTCTACGGCGGCCAGTACGGCCAGGGCGACGGCGAGAAGCAGGTCTACAACTTCGTCTACGGCCAGACCGGTGAGCGCGGCTCGATCACCTTCGGTGCCGAGTACAGCAAGGAAGATCCGGTCTGGGCGAAGGATCGTTCCTTCAGCCGCTACCCGAACGGTCGCTTCCACCCGAACCCGACCGATTCGGATGCCAACGGCTGGTCGCCGGCGTCCAACCACGGCGTGCTGATTGATGACATGGGCACCCCGAAGGACGCGAACGACGACGTCTGGTACACCCGTGGCAACAACGGCTCGGGCAACACCATGGCCGATTTCCGCGAGTTCGGCACGGCTGACTACACCAATGCCAGCCAGGAAATGTGGCTGCAGAACAAGCTGACCCGTCGTTCGGTGTTCGCCAATGGCAACTACGACCTGACCGACAACATCCGCGCCACCGCGAACGTGCTGTACACCAAGCGTACGGCCACCCAGCAGATCGCCGGCTATCCGTACCAGTCCGAGGTCTACGGCACCCCGCTGTCGGCCGACAGCATCTACAACCCGCTGGGCAAGGACGCGGAATTCATCCGTCGTACCTCCGAAGTGCCGCGTCAGACCGAATCCGAGCAGGAGACCTTCCGCTTCTCGGCCGGCCTGGAAGGTTCGTTCGAGTTCGGCGACAAGTTCTGGGACTGGGACGTGGGTTACGTCTACAACCAGAACAAGGGCGTGAAGACCGGCACCGGCAACCTGTTCATCCCGAACGTGCAGAATGCGGTCGGCCCGTCCTTCATGGACGGCGACGTTGCCCGTTGCGGCACCCCGGGCCACGTCATCGCCGGCTGCACCCCGTGGAACCCGCTGGCACCGTACGGCTCGACCGGCAACGGCTCGCTGGCCGATCCGGCCCTGCAGGCCTACCTGTACCTGCCGAGCCACGATACCTACACCAACACCACCAAGGCCTACAGCGCCAACATCGGTGGCTCGCTGTTCTCGCTGCCGGCCGGTGAGCTGGCCATCGCGGCCGGTTACGAGCACCGCGAAGAAAGCGGCGAGTACAACCCGGATGCGCTGCTGCAGTCGGGCCTGAGCACCGACCTGGCCGGCAAGCCGACCAAGGGCAGCTACAAGCTCGACGAGTTCTACGTCGAACTGAACGTGCCGGTGCTGGCCGACATGCCGTTCGCCAAGGAGCTGTCGCTCGACATGGCCGGCCGCTACTCGGACTACAACACCTTCGGTGACACCATCAACAGCAAGTTCGGCCTGAAGTGGAAGCCGATCGACGACCTGCTGGTGCGTGCGACCTACTCGACCGGCTTCCGCGCCCCGAGCATCTCCAACATGTACGGTGGCACGTCGCAGACCTTCGACGCCTACACCGATCCGTGCGACAGCAGCTTCGGCTCGGCCGCGCGCAACCCGTCGGTTGCCGCAGCCTGCCAGGCGGGCGGCGTTCCGGCCAACTTCCGCCAGATCACCTCCGGCGGTGCGCAGTCGACCGGCCCGGGCACCCAGTCCTACAGCGCCTTCGAGTCGGGCTCCAACCCGGAACTGAAGCCGGAAACCTCCAAGACCTGGACCGCAGGCCTGGTGTACAGCCCGAACTTCGTGCAGGGCCTGGACGTCAGCCTGGACTGGTGGAAGATCCGCATCAACAACGTGATCGCCGCCGAGTCGGTGACCTCGATCCTCAACCAGTGCTACGTGCTGGGCGTGGCGTCGGCGTGTGAGCGTTTCGAACGCGGCACCGACGGCCGCACCGTCAACCAGGTGGTCGACGTCACCCGTACCCTGATCAACGGTGGTTACCAGGAAACCGCAGGTTACGACCTGGGCGTCAAGTACCGCCTGCCGGAGTTCTCCTTCGGCAAGTTCGTCATCGACTGGAAGACCACCTACGTCGATTACCTCGAGTACAAGCGTGACAACGAGGCCGAAACCCCGGTCGAGCAGCACACCAGCTGGGCGACCGGCGATTGGGGTGCCAACTTCCGCGTCCGTTCGAACCTCAATGTCGACTGGACCCTGGGCAACCTGGGCGTGAACTGGGGCGTGCGTTACTACTCGGGCATGAAGGAGCCGTGCTCCTACGATACCGAGTGCAACCTGCCTGACTTCACCTCGGCCTATACCCTGGGCCAGCCGAGCCGAAAGGTCGGTTCGAACACCTTCCACGACGTGCAGGTGCGTTACAACCTGCCGTGGCAGGCCACTGTCTCGCTCGGTGCCAACAACGTGTTCAACCACGAAGGCCCGGTCATGTACAGCCAGCCGAACTCGAGCTTCTCCTACTACGGTGGCTTCGATATCGGTCGCTTCTACTACATGAAGTACACCCAGCGCTTCTGATCGATCGAAGTGCGACAGCAGTAATGGGAGGGCGGGCCGCAAGGCCCGCCCTCTTTATTTGTAGGGGAATTCCGAAACATGTTGGAAGGTGAGCGAAATCACGTTCCTGCCGTGTCGTAATCAACACAGTTGACGGGTCCACTTGCGGACACTTGCACATGGAGAGAGCGATGAAGAGCACGCTGTTGCACAAACTGTCTGCTGCTGCACTGATCTATGCAACATTGGTGGGTGCGGTGTTCGCCCAGACCGGTGGCGTCTGTGGGGGCGGGCTGTACTGCGAGGAGCTTCGCCAGGAATGCCTGGCTGCGGGCAAGTCGAAGGTGCTGTGCGATCTGCAGTATCGTCACTGCGTGCAGGATGCCTGCGGCGCGCGCTGATGCAGGAAAGGGCGCGCCGTCAGGCGCGCCCCTTGAGTTCCACTGGGGTGCAGTGGCGGGTTCAGGCGTCGCTGGGTACCAGCCCCATCAACGCATTGGCATGCTCGCGCCATTGCGGCAGCTTGTTGAGCACGCCCGCGCGCTGCAGGTAGTCCTCGTCCACCGGATCGCCGTTGACCAGTGCCAATGCCACGTGCACCGCACCGGTCACCCAGAAGCTGCGTGTATTGGCGCGCTGCGGCTGCAGGTGGAAGGCCACTGCTTCGATGATCGGCATCGGCAGGCCCCACAGGCCCAGCAGGTAGGCGCCCGCCTCGGCGTGGCCGGGACGCGTGTCGCCCGCCAGCGATGGCTCGGAACGTTCGTTGCGCACACCGGGCAGCAACAGGCCGATGTCGGCCAGCAGGGCGGCGGTCGCGCCCAGTTCGGCGCTGGATTCGGGCAGCAGGCGTGCGGCCAGCCGCGAGGCGAGCAGGGCGCGCTGCTGCAGCGAATTGCGTTCGGCGGTCGACAGCGTCGGCGCCGAGAACACTTCGCTGGCCAGCACCAGGTCGCGCAGCGTGGCCAGGCCCAGCCGGGTCACCGCGGTGCGCAGGTCGGAGATGGTGCGGCCCTGGCTGAAGAACGCCGAGTTCGACAACTGCAGCACCTTGGCGGCGATGGCCGGATCGGCGGCGACCAGCTTGGCGACGTCAGCGCTGTCGGCATCGTCGTCGTGCTCCAACGCCTGGGTCAGGCTCAGGTACAGGTGCGGCGGCGATGGCAGCTTCTCGATGCGGCCGATGGCATCGCGCAGGCGTGGGCTGTCCAGCACCTCGCGCAGCTCTTCCAGGCTGGTCAGCGCTTCCAGCAGCACTTCCGGCGCCAACGGCAACGGCAGGAAGCGATGGGCGACACCGATCAGGCGCGCCGGCGGCGGCCGGTTGCCATGCAGGGCATCCACCAGCGCGATGCGGATGGTTTCCGGGCGCAGGGTCCGGATCTGGCCCAGCAGCGTGGTGGCATTGAGGTCCGGCAGCTGCGGGCAGACGATCACCGCATCCACGCCTTGCGTGGCCACCGCGGTCATCGCGGTCTGGCCATCGGCGGCGGTCAACGGCTGCCAGTCTTCCCCAAGATCGGCAATGAATTCGGTCAGCTCGGCCGGCAGGCTGGCTGCATCCCCAACAAGCAGAATACGCACGACACATTCCCCTGGCTGTCTCGACGATGGATGTCGACGACGTGTGAAGTGACGCAATTTACCTAATACGACAGCAAGAGTGATGTGCCGTCGTCTTGAAACGTGACCCGCATCGCTCCGGCAGGGCATGCCGGAGCGATCCGGTTCAGGCTCAGGCCTTGCTGTCGAGGTGGCGCTGGTGCGCCTCGATCAGGATCTGCTTGGCCTCGGCAGCGCCGCCCCAGCCGTCGAGCTTGACCCACTTGCCCTTTTCCAGGTCCTTGTAGTGCTCGAAGAAGTGGCCGATGCGCTCCAGCCAGTGGCTGGACACCTGGGCGATGTCTTCAACGTGGGCGTAGCCGCTGAAGATCTTCGAGACCGGCACGGCCAGGATCTTCTCGTCGCTGCCTGCCTCATCGCTCATCTTCAGCACGCCGACCGGACGGCAGCGCACCACCGAGCCCGGCACCAGCGGCAGCGGCAGCACCACCAGCACGTCGGCCGGGTCGCCATCACCGCACAGGGTGCTCGGCACGTAGCCGTAGTTGCACGGGTAGCGCATCGGGGTGGACAGGATGCGGTCGACGAAGATCGCGCCGGTTTCCTTGTCCACTTCGTACTTCACCGGCTCCGAGTCCTTCGGGATCTCGATGATGACGTTGATTTCTTCCGGCGGGTTCTTGCCGGGCGAGACGAGTTCCAGACCCATGGTGTGCTCCAGGTGGGGGTGTAGACGGATAGCTGACCATTTTATGCCTTTGCCGGGCGCTGTGCAGGGGAGGGCAGCCCACGGCACCGCGCGGGGCGTCCTTACGGACCGCCCGGGGTTTGGCTGATGGGGAACCCGGCGCGGGCGGCGCAGGCTGGCCCCCCATCTCCGAGGAGTGCTGCCCATGTCCTGGTGTGCCCGATTCACCGCCGTCGTGCTGCTGCTGGTGTCCCTGCCGGCGCCTGCCCGAGGCCTGCACGTCGATCTGATCGACTATCCGCGACCGGAGGCCAACTGGGAGCGCGCCTATGGCCTGGAGGCGGCGCTGACGAGGGAGTTCGACGCGCGCTGCGCCGATACCTGGTGTGAAGGGCAGTACAGCAATTACCAGGTACTGGAGTTTCGTTGTGCCGTACTGGCCCATCGCGGCACCGTGCAGCGATGTGCCTGGGTCATTGCCGCCAGTGAGCTGGCGGTACAGGCCGACAGTGGCGAGATTCGCGTCGACAATGGCCGCTGGGTCTGTCCGGTGGAGTTGCATCCGGGGGTGCCGGTTGAGGCTTTCCATGCCGCGCTGGACGCACCGGGTGGCCTGGCGGCCTCCCTGCCCGGGCTCGATCACGGCCTGTTCGACGTGCTGCCCGACTGCATCCGGAATGCGCGGAGGGACGGCTGATGGGCGGGTTCAAGGCACGATGGCTGGCCTGCGCGCTGTTGATGGCGGGGGCCGTGCAGGCCAGTCCGTTCTACGTGGATGCTCGTGACTACCCCGCACCGGGCGCCGGCCACGCGCGTTTCCTCGCCGCCGAGCGTCAGCTGGTGCGCGGCTTTGACGACGTCTGTGGCGATACCTTCTGCGAGGGGGAGTATTACAACCTCAGGGCGATGCGCCTGCGCTGCTCGGTACAACAATCCACCGGCGTGGTCGCCGGCTGCATCTGGACCTTTTCGGGAAGCTCGACCTGGGTCCGGCAGACCGGGCAGATCGATGCCGATGTCGGCCGCTATGCCTGCGCGGTGCCTCTGGCTGCAGGAACCCGGCTGGACGAACTGTTGGAGGTATGGGGCGCTGGATCCGGACATGACGCGCTGCATGCCTTGCTGCCTCGAACCCGTACGAGTGTCTACGACGGGCTGACCGACTGCCTGTGAGAGTCGCCAGGAATGCAAACGTGACTGATTCGCATTAACGGAGTAGCATGCGCGACGCCTTCTTGTCCGTGGTACCGGCTCCGCGCATGTCCTCCAATGCCGCCACCCTCACCGAACTGCTGATCCGCGAGCGGTCAGCGCTGCTGCGCCGCGTCCAACGCATCCTGGGGAGCGACGGCGGCGCCGAGGACGTGATCCAGGCGGTGTGGTTCAAGGCGCGTGGGGTCGACGACAGCCAGGCCATCGACAACCCGCGCGCCTACCTGTACCGGCTGGCCGCCAACCTGGCCACCGACCACGGTCGTGAATCGACCCGCCGCAACCGCCTGCTGGCGGACCACTATCTGTGGGGGCCGGACGAGGTGATCTCGACCGAGGAGCAGGCCATGGCGCAGGACGAACTGCAGCGCGTGCTGGATGCGGCAGGCCACCTGCCGGAACCGACGCGCAGCATCTTCCGGCTCAACCGCCTGCAGGGCCTGACCCAGGCCGAGATCGCGCGCCGCCTCGGCGTGTCGGTCACCACCGTCGAGAACCATGTACGCACTGCGCTGCAACGCCTGGCCTGGGCGCGCAGCGGTCGATGATCGTCCAGGCTTGGGGGTGCTCCCCGCTGGAACGTCTTGATCACTGGACCGTGGATGCGGTCTAGTTCCCCTGCCCGCGCTTGAATGCGCCTGTCCGCCAGCCGATGAGCCCGCCGAACATGCTGCCCGCCGCCAATGACGATGCCCTGGCCGAACAGGCCCGGGGCTGGATCGCGTGGCTGGCGTCGGGCGACGTCGGCGAGGCGCGGATGCACGAGTTCGAACGCTGGCTGGCCCAGCCGGGGCACCGCCGGGCTTTCGAACACGAGCGCGCGCTGTGGCGCAGCATCGGGCCGCGTCCGCAGGCCAGGCCGGTGCAGCGGCCGCGGCCGCGGCGACTGCGCTGGGCGATGGCTGCCGCGGCCGCACTGGCGATGCTGGTGGCCTGGCCGGAAGCCTGGCTGCGCCTGCAGGCCGATCATCGCAGCACGCACGTGGTGCAGGACGTGCAACTGCCCGACGGCAGCCGTGCAGTGCTGGATGCGGACAGCGCGATCGCCGTGCACTTCGACGCGCATGCACGCCAGGTCGAACTGCTGCGCGGACGCGCCTGGTTCGACGTCACGCCTGATGCAGAGCGGCGTTTCAGTGTGCGTGCGGGCAATGGCGTGGTCGAGGACATCTCGACCGCGTTCACCGTCGCGCGCGGCGATGGCCAGGTGGAAACCCAGGTCGGGCAGGGCAGGGTGCGGGTGGCCAGCCCGGCCGACGGTGGCTGGACCTACCTGCAGGTGGGCCAGCGCGCAGTCTATGGCGAGCACAGTGGCGTGGCCCGCCTGGGAGACGTGGCGGCGGACAGCGTAGGCGCGTGGCGCCAGGGCGAACTGCTGCTGGAGCAGGCCAGCGTCGCCGATGCCGTGCAATGGGTGGGACGTTATCGTGCCGGGCCTACCTTCGTGCGCGGTGACCTTTCGCGGCTGCCGGCGGTGAGTGCAGCGCTGCGCATCGATCGCCCGGAACAGGCACTGGATGCGCTGGCTGCAACGGCCGGCCTGCAGGTGACCCGTCTTCCCTTCGGTGTTGCCATCGTCCAGTAGATCCACGCCATGCGTCGATGCATTCACCCGTCATCTTCCGCAAATCTCCCTTGGGGTCGTCGCGCTCCCATCCGTCTTACTCCGCGAACGTACCCGCCGCCGCCACGTACGTCGCCGTGTCCGCCTGTGTTGCGGATGACGCCGCGCCCGCGGCACTGATTACCTGACAGGTTCCCCCATGTTCGACTCCCATCGTCCGGGCCGCGTGCTGCGCCCGTCCCGCCTGTGCATCGCATTGCTGGCCGCAGGCCTGGCCAGCGCCGCGCCGTCCGTGCTGGCGCAGAGCGCCCGCGGCGATCATGCCGCCGTGCAGCGCTTCGACATTCCGGCGCTGCCGCTGGACGAAGCGCTGCGCAGCTACATGCGCCAGTCCGGCATCCAGGTCGTCTATCCGGCGACGCTGGCCCAGGGCGTGACCTCGCGTGCGGTCAACGGCAGCCTGTCGGCCAACGACGCGCTGCAGCGGCTGTTGCAGGGCAGTGGCCTGGCGGTACGCCGGGTCAGCGCCGATGCAGTCACGCTGGAAGCAGCGACGCCGGCGCAGGCCGGCGATGGCGTGATCGTCACCGACACGCTGAGCGTGGCCGGCGACCGTGTCGATGCCGGCGCGACCAGCGACGAAGCCCGCCTGCTCGACAGCTACCGCAGCGTCGGCTCCACCACCACGCTCAACCGCACGCACCTGGAGCGCTTCCGCGGCACATCCAACGGCGACATCGTCAAGGGCGTGGCCGGTGTCACCGCCGGCGATCCGCGCGTCGGCAACGGCTTCGACGTCAACATCCGCGGCATCCAGGGCCAGGGCCGCGTGCCGGTGATCATCGACGGCGGCCAGTCCAGCATCGACACCTACCGTGGCTATGCAGGCCAGTCGCAGCGCACCTACCTGGACCCGGACCTGATCTCCAGCCTGACCATCACCAAGGGCCCCAGCCTGCAGGCCAACGCCTCTGGCGGCATCGGCGGCGTGGTCGAGATGGAGACGCTGAAGATCGGTGACGTGTTGCGCGAAGGCCGCGATTTCGGCGTGCGCGTGCGTGGTGGCCTGGCCAATGCCAGCGCCAACAACCTGCCGGCGTACAGTGCTGCGCCGCGCACCGACCGCAGCGCTACCGGCAACCAGTTCTTCAACGTCGCCGCCGCCGGCCATTGGGATCGCTTCGACCTGGTCGCCGCCTACGCCTACCGCGATACGGGCAACTACTTCTCGGGCAAGCATGGCTACGATGACTTCCCGCAGACCCGGCGCACGCTGGCACCGCTGAATCCGCCGCGTACCGAGGTGTTCAACACCTCCTCGCGCTCGAAGTCGGCGCTGCTCAAGGGCACCTGGCGCATCGACGACGCGCAGACGCTTGAGGCGGGCTACCGCCGTTACGAAGGCACCGCCGGCGAGATCATGGCCTCGCAGATCATCCGCGTTGATCGTGACCGCATCCCGCAGTGGGATCCGGGCCACGTCGACATGGACAGCTACACCCTGCGCTACCGCTTCAATCCGGACAGCGAGCTGGTCGACCTGCGCGTCAATGCCACGTACACCGATACCGACAGCGTGATGTACAACAGCCTGACCGGCATCACGCCGTGGTATTTCGACCGCCGCACCGAGTGGTATGACGCGCCCAGCTTCAGTGGCGACCCCGGCTACAAGGATGCCTACCGCAATCCGCTGCGGCAGAAGCGCTTCGGCCTGGACGCCAGCAACACCTCGAGGTTCGATACGCAGGCGGGTGCGTTCACGCTCGACTACGGCCTGTCCTACAGCGATGAAGACATCGCGCCGGGCAGCTCCGGGCCGGTCATGCACGACGATCTGGTCAACAACCGCTTCCTGCGCAATGCCGAGCGCAAGGAATACAGCGCAGTGGCGTCGCTGAAGTGGCAGCCCGACGAGCATTGGGAGCTGCTGGCCGGTGGCCGCTGGAACCGCGTGGATGTGCATGACCGCAACCGCCTGGCCACGCCCGACGCCTACGAGGTGCAGGGCCAGTACCGCTACACCGAGCTGCTCAACGGCAACCCGGCGCTGCCGTCGTGGCGGGCCAAGCGCATCGCGCTGCTGAACTGGTATCCAGATGCCAACGGCAACTTCACCCAGGAATCGCTGCTGGCCTCGCCGTACAAGAAGGGCACGGTGGCCGACATCGGTGGCTGGAACTTCTACGACGCGGGCAAGGCGCAGGACCTGGAAGTGCCGGTCAGCTGGAGCTGGTCGCAGCCGATCCGCCGCCGCGACAGTGCGTTCTCGCCGACTGCCAGCGTGGCCTACCGCTTCAGCGAAGACACCATGGTCTACGTGAAGTACGCCGAAGGCACCAAGCTGCCAAGCCTGTTCGAGACCACGCTGGGCCTGTTCACTGCTGCCAAGCCGGTGGGTGAACTGAAGCCGGAGCGTGCGCGCAGCTGGGAAATCGGTGCCAGCACCATCCGCTACGACCTGTTCACCGCCGGCGACCGCCTGGCGCTGAAGCTGGCCTACTTCGATACCCGCATCGACGACCTGATCACCCGCGACTACCGCACGCTGTCGGCCGGCCTGATCCGCAACGTCGACCGGTTCAAGGTATCGGGCATGGAGTTCCAGTCCAGCTATGACAGCGGCAAGCTGTTTGCCGATCTGTCCGCGCACTACTACTTCAAGGCCAAGACCTGTGCGCCGGACATTGCCGCCGAGCGCCGCGCGTATGGCGAACAGCGCAAGAACGCGGAGCTGGCCGGCACGCCGGACTGCGTCGATGGTGGCTTCGAAGGCTCCTACACCAACACGCAGAACCCGCCGCGCTACATGGTCAACCTGACCCTGGGTTCGCGCCTGTTCGACGAGCGCCTGACCTTCGGCACCCGCGTGGTGCACAACGCCGGCCCGATCAGCAAGCTGGACAAGGAATGGAACGTCGGCCTGTCGGCGATCCAGCAGCTGTACCGGCCGACCACCCTGGTCGACCTGTTTGCCAGCTGGAGCTTCAACGACCAGCTGTCCGTGGAAGCGGGCGTGGACAACCTGACCGACCGCTACTACCTGGATCCGCTGGCGCTGGGCGTGATGCCGGCCCCGGGCCGCACCGCGCGCCTGGCGTTGACCTGGAAGTACTGATCGATTGCGCAGTGCGCCTTCGGTGGGTGCGGACCCTGGTCCGCACCGGTCCTGCGGTGTAACGGGGAGGGGCCGGGCC
>NZ_JASJSU010000077.1:0-19626 GCF_030237045.1 Stenotrophomonas maltophilia group sp. Smal17 | reverse complement strand
GCCAGCGTGCGCCCCGGCGAGGCCACGCTGCCCGCCACCCCACGCGCGTACACCGACATCAAGAGCTATCACGCGCACATCTACTTCGATGAGGACAGCTTCGCCAAGGCGGCCCTGCTGCGGCGCTGGGCCGCCGAACGCTTCCCGGTGGAGCTGGGCAACTGGAACCTGGAACCGCGCGGGCCGCACGTCACGCCTTCGTTCTATTTCGGCTTCACCAACGACCTGCTGCCGGTGCTGGTGCCCTGGCTGCAGCTCAACAGCCTGGGCCTGACCATCCTGATCCACCCCAATACCGGCGACGGCCGCGCCGACCATCTGCATTACGCGCTGTGGGTGAACCGCGCGCAGCCGGTGAATGCCTACAACTGGCCGACACCGAAGCCCGGCGAACGGGAGCCGCTGGAGGAAGTCTTCCCGAACGTGGTGCCGACGGTGCCGCTGGAGACCTGAGCGGGTGCGTGGCGGGGGCGGTGGGTGGCGTGCAGCGCACCTTGGGCTGCCCCTCGGTGGGTGCGTAGCTTGCTGCGCACCGAACTTCCTTCATCCACGCATGGCGTGGATCTACCGCATCACGGCCCGTTGCGGCGTCGGTCATCGCCCGGCCTTGCCGGCATCGTCGGCCTACGTGCCAGCATCCCCGGCCAGCACCACGTTCAGCGCGCCTTGATCCGGCTCCCGCCGTACAGCCGCAAGCACTCCGGCGAATTTCAAACAATCGATTGAAACACGGCAAACTTCGCCGAACTGGACAGCATCCGCCGCTTCCGCCAGACTGCCGCCCTTTCCCGTCTTCCGGATCCCATGGCGAAGCTGCTGGTCCTGCACGGCCCCAACCTCAACCTGCTCGGCACCCGCGAGCCGGAGGTCTACGGCCACACCACGCTGGCCGATATCGACCAGGCGCTGGCCGCGCAGGCGTCCGCCGCCGGGCACGCCGTGGAAAGCCTGCAGTCCAATGCCGAGCATGTTCTGGTGGACCGCGTGCAGGCCGCGCGCAACGACGGAACCGCTTTCATCCTGATCAACCCGGCCGCCTTCACCCACACCTCGGTTGCCCTGCGCGATGCGCTGGCGGCGGTGGCCGTGCCGTTCATCGAGATCCACCTGTCCAACCCGCATACCCGCGAACCGTTCCGCCAGCACAGCTACTTCAGTGACAAGGCGGTGGGCGTGGTGTGCGGCTTCGGTGCCGACAGCTACCGCTACGCGATGGACGCGGCGCTGCTGCGCGTGCAGGCGGCGGGCGCGTGATGATGCTGCCGCGCGTGCTTGCCAGCCTCGCGCTGTGCGCCAGCCTGTGCGGCGTTGCCCATGCGGGCGACCGCAGCGCCGAAGGCATCGACTGCGCGCATCCCGCCACCACGATGGAGAGCGACCTGTGCGCTTCGGACGTGGCCGCTGCTGCCGACGCCGAACTCAATTCCGCCTATGCCCTGGCGCGCCAACAGCTGCGCACACCGGCCAAAGGCGGTAGTTGCAGCTACTGCGGCGATGCCGAGCAGCAGCTGGTGCTGGCCCAACGCGCCTGGATGCAGCTGCGCGACCATGACTGCAACGCGGTCTATGCCCTCAATTCCGATGGCACGGCACGCAACGGCGCACAGATGCGCTGCCTGATCACCCTCGCGCGCGACCGTACGCGGCAGCTGCGCGAGTTCTACGAATTGCTTTGACCCGAGCGCGACGCGCTCCCCACCACACTGACATCAAGAGCAAAGAGGCCACCATGGATCTCCGCAAAATCAAGAAGCTGATCGACCTGCTGGAAGAGTCGAACCTGGCTGAAATCGAAATCAAGGAAGGCGAAGAGTCGGTGCGCCTGTCGCGCGCCCCGGTGGCCGGCTACGCCGCGCCGATGCCGGCACCGGTGTATGCCGCCCCGGCTGCCCCGGCCGCGCAGGCGATGCCGATGCAGTCGCCGACCGAAGCGTCCACCGGCGGCACTGCCAAGCCGGGCCCGGCGCTGCCGGAAGGCCACGTGCTGCGCTCGCCGATGGTCGGCACCTTCTACGCCTCGTCCGCCCCGGACAAGCCGGCCTTCGTCAGCGTCGGCCAGCAGGTCAAGGAAGGCGAGACCCTGGCCATCATCGAAGCGATGAAGATGTTCAACCCGATCGAAGCCGACAAGTCCGGCACCATCGTCGCCATCCTCGGCGAAAACGGCCAGCCGGTGGAGTTCGACCAGCCGCTGTTCGTGATCGGCTGAGGGGCACGCCATGCTCGACAAAGTCGTCATTGCCAACCGAGGGGAGATCGCGCTGCGCATCCTGCGCGCGTGCCATACCCTGGGCATCCGCACGGTGGCCGTGCATTCCACGGTCGACCGCAACCTCAAGCACGTGGCCATGGCCGACGAGTCGGTCTGCATCGGCCCGGCGCCGTCGCCGCAGAGCTACCTCAACATCCCGGCGCTGATCGCCGCCGCTGAAGTCACCGACGCCCAGGCCATCCACCCGGGCTACGGCTTCCTGTCGGAGAACGCCGACTTCGCCGAGCGCGTGGAGGAGTCCGGCTTCATCTTCATCGGCCCCAAGGCCGACACCATCCGCATGATGGGCGATAAGGTTGAAGCCATCCGCGCGATGAAGTCGGCCGGCGTGCCGTGCGTGCCCGGCTCGGGCGGCCCGCTGGGCGAAGACATCGTCGCCAACACCAAGATCGCCCGTGAGATCGGCTATCCGGTCATCATCAAGGCGGCCGGTGGCGGCGGTGGCCGCGGCATGCGCGTGGTGCACGCCGAAGCCTCGCTGAAGACCTCCATCGAAACCACCAAGAGCGAGGCCAAGGCCGCGTTCGGCAATGGCGAGGTCTACATGGAGAAGTTCCTGGAGAACCCGCGCCACGTGGAGATCCAGGTGCTGGCCGACGGCCAGGGCAACGCCATCCACCTGGGTGAGCGCGACTGCTCGATGCAGCGCCGCCACCAGAAGGTGGTGGAAGAAGCACCGGCACCGGGCATCAGCGCCGAACAGCGCGAGCAGATCGGCAAGGTGTGTACCGAAGCCTGCGTGCGCATCGGCTACCGCGGCGCCGGCACGTTCGAGTTCCTGTACGAGGACGGCCGCTTCTACTTCATCGAAATGAACACCCGCATCCAGGTGGAGCATCCGGTCACCGAAATGGTCACCGGCATCGACCTGGTGGCCGAGCAGCTGAAGATCGCCGCCGGCCAGAAGCTGTCGATCAAGCAGAGCGACGTGGTGCTCACCGGCCACGCCATCGAGTGCCGCATCAATGCCGAAGACGCCGAAACATTCGTGCCGAGCCCGGGCACCATCACCGGCTTCCATCCGCCGGGCGGCCCGGGCGTGCGCGTGGACACCCACATCTACAGTGGCTACCGCGTGCCGTCGAACTACGACTCGATGATCGGCAAGCTGATCGTGCACGGCCCGGATCGCGAAACCGCCATCGCCCGCATGCGGGTGGCGCTGAGCGAGATGGTGGTCGACGGCATCAAGACCAACATCGCGCTGCAGCAGCGGATCATGCGTGACAAGGGCTTCCAGGCCGGTGGCCAGAACATCCACTACCTGGAAAAGCGCCTGGCCGAACGCAAGAACAAGCCGATCGCGTTGACCTGATCGGTGCCACAGGCTGGATACGGAAAGGGCGGGGATTTCCCCGCCCTTTTTCGTTGTCTGTAGCGCCGAGCATGGGCTCGGCGCTACGCAAACAGGTTCAGCGCTTGTCCGCCACTTCGGCCGGAATCTGCGAATTCGCCAGTGGGCGAACGCCATTGGGTGAACTCGGGTCGACGATCACCATGGTTTCGGTGGAACCATCGGGCCAGACCACCTGGAAGGTGCTGCCGGCCGGCAGTGAGGCGAACGGCATGCCGCTCTGCGCGCGATAGACCGCCGCAACCTGGCTGGCACCGGCGCGGCGGACATCTTCCTGCGCCTTCACCGTGGTCAGTTCCACTTTTGACAGATGCCGGTAGCGATCCTCGTAGGTATCGATCATCAACAGACCGACCGCACCCGCCGAGTAAGCCACGAACAACGCCACCCAGAACCAGAATTTGGCCCCATGCAGGAATCGACGGTAGTTCATTGCCCGCCTCTCTTGCCAACCAATCGCTTGATCCACTGCTTCATCTTCCCCGAACCTTGCCGCGAAACCGCAGCGTCATACACGAAATCCCGGAAATCCTGTGCTCCATCCTGCGAACAAATCCCTCCGTTCGCACAAAAACCGTTCACCAGTACGCTGTCCGCACCACAAGGTAGACCGAGTTCACAGGCCGCAACCCGCCATGCAAGTTCGCTGAGCGGCTCACCGGCCACCTGCCCGGTCAGCGCACGATCGCCCGCTGCCCGTGCGCCCATTCCCGGCGCAATGGCCATGAAGGCTTCCGGGTCGCGCGACGCACGCACCCGCTCGACCAGATCACGGCGGTACTCGGGGCTGTCTAGCAGCGGCTCCCCTTCGGCGAACAACGAGGCCTCCGCAGCCAGGTTGCCCTGTGCGGCCGCCTTGCGCCGCTCGGCCAGCACCCGCGCGGCGCCCAGCTTGTCGCCCGGCACGAAACCACCACAGCGCTGCGCCACGCGTTCGCGTGCCTGCACCATCGCCGGCGCAGCGGTCAGCCCCAGTCCGGCCAGCACGTTGTTGTCCAGGCGATAGCCACCCGGATCAAGCGCGTACTGCGCGCAGTAGTCATAGACCCGGCTCAGCATCCAACGCGCTTCATGATTGCCGTCATCGGCCTGCACGCGCAGACGCTGCGCGTAGGCGTACAGATCGGTGGCCTCCTCGAAGTCGGCGCGCAGATCCAGCGGCAGCCCCGACGGCAGCGCGTTGCCTCGCTCGACAGCCGACAGGCGGCGTGCCAGTGCTTCGGGCACCACCGGCATCGGCGTGCTCGTGGTGTCCGCCGACAGCGCCGACGTCAGCTCCGACGGCATCGGCACCGCGGAAACGTGGCCGCTGGCCCGATACCCGACCACGCCCAGCACGGCCACCGCCGGCAGCACGAGCAACCAGGTTTTCAGGGTCGGAGCGAAGGCCATCGGCGGCAGTCAGGCGTCAGGACGCACAGGAAAGCACACAGTTTAGCAAGGCCCGGCAGCCCTGTCTGAACGGCCTTCGTTCATCTCAAGGCATACGGAGACGCCCTGATGGTCTAGCATGGCCCCCTTTCCCGCGATTGCCCCCACCGCCATGCCGTTCCTGGAACTGACCCTGCGTTGCACCGAAGCCACACAGCCCCGCTATGAAAACGCGCTTGAAGATGTGGGCGCACTGGCTGTCACCCTGCTCGATGCCGAGGCCGATACCAGCAACGAGCAGGCCATCCTTGAGCCGGGCGTGGGCGAGACCCCGCTGTGGGACACGCTGGTACTGAGCGCGCTGTTCCCCGCCGACAGCAACGCGCTGTTGCTGCTGGCTGCGCTGGAGGCCTTCGATCCGGAGCTGGACTGGAGCAGTGGCAGCTTCCGCGCGGTCGAGGATCAGGACTGGGAACGCGCCTGGCTGGACCAGTTCCAGCCGATGGATTTCGGCAGCCGTACCTGGATCGTGCCGTGGAACCATGAGCTGCCGGACGCCGCACAGGCCGCCGACGCCGCCGTGGTGCGGCTGGACCCGGGCCTGGCGTTCGGCTCGGGCACCCACCCGACCACCGCGCTGTGCCTGCGCTGGCTGGACCAGCTGGCCGTGGATGGCCAGCTGCAAGGCCAGCGCGTACTCGACTTCGGTTGCGGCTCGGGCATCCTCGCCCTGGCCGCGCTGAAGCTGGGCGCCGCTGAGGCCATCGGCGTGGACAACGATCCGCAGGCACTGGTTGCCACCGCCGACAATGCCGAGCGCAACGGCGAGCAGGCGCGCATGCAGGTGTACCTGCCGCAGGACGAGCCGGTTGCGACCTATCCGATCGTAGTCGCCAACATCCTCGCCTCGGCACTGGATGCGCTGGCCGAACTGCTGGCCGCGCGCGTCGCGACGGGCGGCCGCATCGCCCTGTCCGGCATCCTGCATGGCCAGGAAGGTGAGCTGCTGCAACGCTACGCGGCGTGGTTCGACGAACTGCAGGCCACGCAGGACGGCGACTGGATGCGCATCACCGGCGTGCGCCGCGCCTGATCGTGGTTGAATGACTGCTGGATCCGAGCCCGCGCCCTGAGCATGTCCGAGCCGAACCCGCCGCGCCGCCCCCTGGCTACCTTCCTGCGCACTGCGCCGGCGGGTGAAGCCGCACCCGCGACCGATGCGCGCATGCAGGACGACGCCACGCCCGCAGCGCCCAGGGTGGAACCTGCGGCCGATCCCATCGAGCCAATGCAACCGCCGGCGGCAGAAAGACGACACGATGATGACACTTTCATCGTGGAGGACGTCGCGTCCCTCGAACCGGCGCCGGTCGCGGTGCCGGCAGCGGTGGCTGCTGCCAGTGATGCTCCCAGTTTCCTCGGCAGCGCGCGAGCGCGCACGCTGCCGGCACCGCGCTGGCACTGGCTGCTGGTGGCAGGTCTGGCGCTGCTGCTGGTACTGCAGAGCGTGCTGGCCGACCGCGCGCGCCTGGCCGCCGACGCCGGCAACCGTGCATGGCTGGCCCCCCTGTGCGGCGTTTTCCACTGCAGCCTGCCGCCCTGGCATGAACCCACCGCGTTCACCATGACCAGCCGCGAGATCCGCCCGCTGCCCGGACAGGCCGGCGTACTGCAGGTACAGGCCAGCATCCGCAACGATGCGCGTTGGGCGCAGGCCTGGCCGGACCTTCGCCTGTCGCTGTCCGATGCCGATGGCCGGGTGATCGGCAGCGGTGTGTTCACCCCCGCGCAATACCTGGGCGAGGCCCCCGGCACGGCACCGCTGGAGCCGGGTCAGAGCGCACGCATTGCGTTCCGTGTACAGGAGCCCGCCGCATCCACTGTCGCATTCACCTTCGACTTCCTCTGACCAGGCTGAAGACGCCCAGCCGTGGCAGGTCGAGCACGCTCGCGCTAGACTGACCGCCACCACCTCGTCCGGCCGCGCGCTCCGCGCGCACGGGCCAACCGAATCGGGAACCCCCTTGAACGCTGTCCTTTCTCGTCCTGACAACAGTCGTGGCGCTCCCCGGCCACCGCTGCGTGAACACGTCGCCCAGTCCGTGCGCCGCTACCTGCGTGATCTCGATGGCTGCGACGCGGACGATGTCTACGAGATCGTGCTGCGCGAGATGGAGATCCCGTTGTTCGTGGAAGTGCTCAACCACTGCGAAGGCAACCAGAGCCGCGCCGCAGCGATGCTGGGCATCCACCGTGCCACCCTGCGCAAGAAGCTGAAGGAATACGGCATCAGCGCCTAAGCGCCGATACCGCCTTTGTAGAGTCGAGCCATGCTCGACTGCTTCTGCGCCAGGCAACCCGTGAAAAGCAGTCGAGCATGGCTCGACTCTACAAGAGCGGCTCGCCACGCCATGCGTGGATGGCGCGTCGCGGAATCAACCGCCGCCGCCCGCCTTCCAGTAGTAGCGCACCACATGGAAGAACACCGGCGCGGCGAAGCACACCGAATCCAGCCGGTCGAGCATGCCCCCGTGGCCCTCGATCATGTGGCCCCAGTCCTTGATGCCGCGGTCGCGCTTGATCGCCGACATCACCAGGCCGCCCCAGAACCCCATCAGGTTGATCAGCAGCGACAGGCCGAAGGCCTGCAGTGGCGTGAATGGCGTGATCCACCACAGCGCCGCGCCCAGCGCGCTGGCACTCAGCACGCCCCCCACGAAGCCCTCCACCGTCTTCGACGGCGACAGCTTCGGTGCGATCAGGTGCCTGCCCAGCAGCTTGCCCCAGATGTACTGCAGCACGTCCGAGGACTGCACCACGATCACCAGGAAGGCAAACAACAGCACGTTGCGCGACGGGTCATGCCCCGGCACGTGCAGGTTCAGCAGCAGCGGGACGTGCGAGATGCAGAACACGCAGATCATCAACCCCCACTGCACCTTCGCCGTGCGCTCCAGGTAGTGAGTGGTATCACCGCCGATGGTCGACAGGATCGGCAGGAACAGGAACGCGTAGACCGGAATCAGCAGCGTGTACATGCCGTACCAGTCGATCCACACCAGGTAGTACTGCCAGGGCAGCACGATGTAGAACGCTGCCAGCAGCGCGTAGTAGTCGCCCGAGCGGGTCGGCGCCAGGGTGATGAACTCGCGCAGCGCGAACAGCGAGATGATCGCGAACAGCACGATCACCCCGGCACGGCCGAAGAACAACGCCAGCCCGACCACGATCGCCATCACCCACCACGCGCGGATGCGCGAGACCAGGTTGGCGATCACCGCGCTGGGCTGCCCGCGCCGGCGCCAGCGCAGGGTCTCGGCCACCAGTGTGGCCAGCACCAGCACCGCGCCGACACCGGCAAACAGCAGGCCGGTCTGCTGGCCTACGCTCTGCGTTGCCAGATCGCCGGAGACATCCAGCACGAAACTCATGAACGGCCTCCATTGGGTGCCAGGTCCAGCAGCGCCTGCCGGCTGCGCGCCAGGAAAGCGGTCTTGTCCTCATCGGCCTGCAGCCGCAGCGGCGTACCGAAGGTGGCCGTGCACAGCAGCGGCAACGGCAGGAACCGGCCCTTGGGCATCACCCGTTTCAGGTTGTCGATCCACACCGGTACGAACTCCAGTTCCGGGCGCTGCCGCGCCAGGTGGTAAATGCCGCTCTTGAACGGCAGCAGCGGTTCGTCGCCGACATTGCGCGTGCCCTCCGGGAACAGGATCAGCGAACACCCTTCATCGACCGCTTCGCGCAGTACCTGCAACGGATCCTGCTGGCGATGCCCGGCCTCGCGCTCGACCAGCACGCCGTTGAACACCGCATCGATCAGGTAGCGGCGCAGGGCATCGCCCTGCCAGTACTCGGCCGCCGCCACCGGGCGCACCTGGCGGCGCAGCGCCGGTGGCATCGACGACCAGATCAGCACGAAGTCACCGTGGCTGGCATGGTTGCCGTAATAGACGCGGTGCTCGCTGGATGGTGCACAGCCGATCCACAGCGCGCGTGCGCCGGTCACCACATGGATCGCGCCACTGCAGGCGCGGGCAATCAGTCTGGCGAACATCGGTTCCTCCCGTTCACGTCTGCGGCCACAGCACCGCCAGCAGCAGCACCGAGAACTGCAGCAGGGTGGCCACGTACTGGCACACCAGCAGGCGCCGCATGCCGATCCAGCGCGCGTCCCAGCCACGCATCGGCGCCTGCGCATCGCGGCGACGCAGGCCGGCGGTGTGGAGGGCGGCATCCACCCGTGCGGCGGCCGCATCCCCCTGCAGGTGTTCGCGCAGCAGCAGCTGCAGCAGGCTGGCATCAAGCTGCACGCGCACCGCGTAGTACGCCTGCACCACGCCCATCGCCACGCTCAGCAACAGCAGGCCGGCGGCCATCATCGCCAGCCCCGGCTCACTACCCAGCAACAGCAGCGCCACCAGCAGCAGGCCCAGTGACAGCACGGCTGGCAGGCGGCCCTGGCGCAGCAGCAGGTGCATCATCGGCAGATCGGCAGCGTTGCTCATGCAGGGCTCTCCGGTGCGACGGCGGCCGCGATGGCCTGTAGATGACTGTCATGCAGGACGATCGACGGCCGTGCGCTGCGCACGATCGCCACCGCAGCGTCGGCATCGGTGGCACGACCACTGCACAGCAGCCAGGTCGCGACGCTGGCGGCACTGCGCGAATAGCCCAGCGCACAGCACACGAGCAGCGGCCCCTGCGCACGCAGCCGCTCGATCGCCTCGGCCGCCTCGCGCAACTGCGCCGGCGTGGGTACCACCAGGTCCAGCATCGGCACGCGGGCATAGGCCGCGCCCGGCGCACGGCAGGACAATTCGGCACAGACGTCCACCACGCCCCGCAGCGGCGGCAGCAACGCGGTGCTGGGAATGCGCCCCAGCCACACGCCGTCCATCACCGGCATCGGCTGTGGCGCACGGCGTGTCCACACTCGTGAGTTGATCCAGGCCGCACCCAGATACGGCGCCAGCAGCCAGCGTGCCGCCATCGTCAGGCGTCCATCGGCGCGCTTCTGGAACACCGCCGTGCCCAGCCCGGCGTAGGCCAGTGCCACCAGCAGCAGCGACACCACCGGCCACAGCAGCCACAGCGCTGCATCGCGCACCACCACCACTGGTACCAGTAGGGCCGTCGCCCCCAGCAGATAGAACAGCGCCATGCGCCAGCGCCTGGGGTCGCGTGCGGTGCGCCAGGCGCGCAGCGGTGGCGTGCCCTGCTCCGGCCACAGCCAGACGCATAGCCATCCCGCCAGCAGGCCGGTCGGGATGTCGATGAAATGGTGCTGGAACGTGGTCAGTACCGAAACGCCGATCAGCAGCGCCCACCCATGCAGCACCCAGCGCCAGGCGCCGTGCAGGTACTGCGCGAACTTCACCCACAGCACGATCAGCAGCACGATGTGCAGCGACGGCGCCTGGTTGAACGGCTTGTCGAAGCCCAGCAGCACATCGAACAGCCAGCCGAACACACCGCCGATCTCCGGCCGTTCGAAGCTGAAACGCAACGGCCACAGCAGGAAACACGCCACCGCGATGACCTGCGCGCTGAACAGCCGCAGCGCGTGCCGGTCCAGTTCCAGCCGTTGCCGGCACAGGAAGAACGAGATCGCATAGAACAGATCGATCGACCAGTACGGCACGATCGTCCACGGCACGAACGGAATGCGTGTCTCCCAGGCGAACGCCATCACCGGCAGCGCAGCATGGCGGCTGGCCATCCAGTTGGCGAAGCCGTAGCTGGCGAAGAAGAACGGGCCCAACAGGGCCAGCCACAACAGGGCGCGCCGCCAGGGGCGCCCCTCTGCGGCCCGCGGGGCGGCGGCGAGCGTCGCCATCACGCGGTCCGGCGTGCCAGCGACACGGTGAAGATGCCGAAGTCATCAATGCGCTGCGCCACCTTCTCGAACCCGGCCAGTCGCACCAGCTCGTCCATCTCCTGCTGGGTACGACGCCGCATCACCCACGCCGCGCCACCGCGGTGGCTGGTCAGCGCGCGGGCGATGAACTCCAGCTGCGGGTGCCAGGGCTGGCCGGTGTAGGCCAGATAACCGCCGACCGGCACCCTCGCGGCGATGCCCTGCAGCGAGCGCAATACCGCATCGTTGTCGGGGAACAGTTCGTACAGGCCCGAGACCACGGCCAGCGTCGGCGCCGGGTCCACCCTGGCCAGCTGCGCCGGATCGAACGCATCGCCCTGCTCGAAGCGGGCGATGTCGGCCGCCCCGAGCCGCTCGATCAGCGCCTGACCCTGGGTGACATTCAGGTCGCTGAAATCACGCAGCACGATGCGATCGGCGCGCTGTTCGCCCTGGCCCAGCGCTTCCAGCACGTAGCGGCCATGGCCGGCAGCCGCGTCCAGCACGCGCACCGGCGTGCCCTGCCCGCGCAGGCGCTGGGCAGCATCGCGCAGCAGTTCCTGCAGGTGCTGGCCACGCACGCGGATGCCGCGCCAGCCGATCGCATCCAGATAGTTGCGATCGACCATGCGTCCCAGCGGGCCCTTGCCACGGGCTTCGTCGCGGTAGATGTAGTCCAGCGTGCTGCCCGAATCGAAACCGGTCTGCAGCCCCAGCGCGATGCCTTCGGACAACGTGCCGCCGAAGCGCAGGCCACCGCGCACCACGCGCCAGCGCAGGTCGGCCAGGCTGTTGCGCTCTGGCGGCCACGCCAGGATTTCCGATTCCTCGAAGGTCGGCCCATGGCGGTGCGCATCGCGTCGCGACAGCTCGCGCAGCGGTTCGGCGAAACGCGCCTGGATGAAGCTGCGGATGCGTGCCAGCGCAGGCGCGCGGTCGCGCTCGCCCAGCGTGTCGTGGAAGAAGCCCGGCAGGTGCACGCGCTCCTTGATCGGGCTGGACAGGCGTTCGTAGAAGCGGTCCTGCGGGCCGCGATGCACGACGAAATCCGAACCGGACACCAGCAGCTGCACCGGCACGCTGATCGCCTGTGCGTCGGCCACGACGCGGTCGGCGGCCTCGTACAGGCCCAGCAGCACGCGCACCGAGATCGGCCGGGTGATCAGCGGATCGGTGCGGTAGCTCTGCACCCGCGCCGGGTCGTGGGTCAGCCACTGCGGCTTGACATAGCTGTTGACGAAGAAGTTGCCGCGCAGCTTCTGCATCAACGCCAGGCCCGGGCGAGCGAACGGCACGTACAGCTTCACCTTGAACGCCGGCGAGGCCATCACCAGCGCACGCAGGCGCGGCGCATAGTCGTGCACCCAGGTGGCGGCGACCACGGCGCCCACGCTCTGCGCGATCACCACGATGTCTTCCACCGCGATGCCGTGCTCGGCACCGATATGGGCGATGAAGCTGTCCAGATCGCGCACAAGCGCCGGGAAGCCCGGTGCATCGCCACGCGCACCCGGCGAACGGCCGTTACCGCGCGCATCCCAGGCGAAGAAGGCGGTGTCGGGCAGGTCCAGCTCATCGACCAGGTGGGTGACGCGCCCGGAGTGCTCGTGGCCGCGGTGCAGCAGCACGATGGCCTTGGTGGCCGGCGTTGCGGTGGTGCCCGCCCAGTACCGGTAGAACAGCGCTACCTGGTCGAAGCTGTGGAATTCCCGTTCCTGCGCCTGACGCATGCAATCTCCTGATTGTCTTTTTGTATCTGCTTGATTAATTAGGCGAAACCGCCGCTTCCCGCAGTCCGCGACGGACGCGGTTGATCATGGTCAGCATGCACAGCGCCGCCATGGCCGCAGCCACGCCAGTGACCGCCATCGCGCCAACCCACTCAAACGCCAGCAGCAGGCCCAGCGCACCGATCACGAACGCGCGGTCGCTCTTGCCCATCGGGCCGTCGTAGCGGCGGCTGGCACCAACCATCAGCCCCAGCACGCCGGCGTACTCGCTCAGCGCCGCCGTCCAGGCCAGCAGCCACAGCGCTTCCGGGCGCACGCCCGGCACGCTGAGCAGGCTCAGGTACAGCGCGGCGTCGGCGACCACATCGCACAGTTCGTTCAGATAGGCACCCAGCCGCGACTGCTGGCCGAACTCGCGGGCCAGCATGCCGTCCACCGCGTTGAGTGCCATGCGCAGCAGCATCCACAACGGCAGCAGCAGGTACAGCAGCGGCTGGGCCGGGGCGCAGCACCACACCGCAGCGGCCACCAGCAGCGAGACCACGGCAGCGGCCACGGTCACCGCGTTGGCGGTGACCCCCATGCGGAACAGGCCGCGTACGGCTGGACGCAACAGGTCCTGGAAACGTCCCTTCAATGCATAGATCGACATGATCCGAAGCCGCTGATCCTTGGCAGTTCGGGCACAGCCTACCCGATTGCGGCAGTGCGCCCCATCCAATTGCTTGCAGGCCGCCCCGGCCCAGGGTGTGCTGAAGGCGGCCGCAGGGCCGTCGGCGCCAGCCGATTTTGCCCGCCAGCGCCCGCCACCGGCCCCCACCGCCTACAATATCGGCCCCGCTCCGCTGCCGATTCTGTCCCATGACTGCTGATCTGTTGCCCGTCCGTCGGGCCCTCCTCTCCGTTTCCGACAAGACCGGCCTGGCCGAGTTGGCCACTGCGCTGGCTGCACGCGGCGTGGAGCTGCTGTCCACCGGCGGCACCGCCAAGGCCATTCGCGACATGGGCTTGGCCGTGAAGGACGTGGCCGACGTTACTGGCTTCCCGGAGATGATGGACGGCCGGGTCAAGACCCTGCACCCGATGGTGCACGGCGGCCTGCTGGGTCGTTCGGGCCTGGATGATGCAGTGATGGCCGAGCACGGCATCGGTGCCATCGACCTGCTGGTACTGAACCTGTACCCGTTCGAATCGGTCACCGCCAAGGCCGACTGCACCCTGGCCGACGCGGTCGAGAACATCGACATCGGCGGCCCGGCCATGCTGCGTTCGGCAGCCAAGAACTTCGCCCGCGTGGCGGTGGCCACCGACCCGTCGCAGTACGCCGAACTGCTGGCCTCGCTGGACGCCAACGACGGCCAGCTGAGCGCCGCCACCCGCTTCGCGTTCTCGGTGGCCGCGTTCAACCGCGTCGCCCAGTACGACGCGGCAATCAGCAACTACCTGTCGGCGGTCACCGCCACCGACGCCGCGGTACCGGCGCGTGCCGAGTACCCGGCGCAGATGAACTCCACCTTCGTGAAGGTGATGGACCTGCGCTACGGCGAAAACCCGCACCAGAGCGGCGCGTTCTACCGCGACCTGTACCCGGTGCCGGGCACGCTGGCCACGTTCCAGCAGCTGCAGGGCAAGGAACTGAGCTACAACAACCTGGCCGATGCCGATGCAGCGTGGGAATGCGTGCGCCAGTTCGACGCGCCGGCCTGCGTCATCGTCAAGCACGCCAACCCGTGCGGCGTGGCCGTCGGTGCCGGCAACGGCGATGCCTACGAGCTGGCCTACGCCACCGACCCGACCAGCGCCTTCGGCGGCATCATCGCCTTCAACAAACCGCTGGACGCCGCCACCGCCAAGGTGATCCTGGACCGCCAGTTCGTCGAAGTGCTGATTGCCCCGGACTACGAGCCGGCCGCGCTGGAATACGCGCAGAAGAAGGCCAACGTGCGCGTGCTGCGCATCCCGCACGGCGATGGCCTGAACAACTTCGACAGCAAGCGCGTCGGCTCGGGCCTGCTGCTGCAGTCCTCGGACAACCGCGGCATGACCCGTGATGAACTGAAGGTGGTCAGCAAACTGGCGCCGACCGACAAGCAGTTCACCGACCTGCTGTTCGCCTGGAAGGTGGCCAAGTTCGTGAAGTCCAACGCGATCGTCTACGCCAGGGACAACCGCACGATCGGCGTGGGTGCCGGCCAGATGAGCCGTGTGTACTCGGCGCGCATCGCCGGCATCAAGGCCGCCGATGCGAACCTGGTGGTCGAGGGCTCGGTGATGGCCTCCGACGCGTTCTTCCCGTTCCGCGACGGCATCGACGCCGCCGCTGCCGCTGGCATCAAGGCGGTGATCCAGCCGGGCGGTTCGATGCGCGATGCCGAAGTGATCGCCGCCGCCGACGAACATGGCCTGGCCATGGTGTTCACCGGCGTGCGCCACTTCCGTCATTGATACTGGAGCGACACGGATGTCCGCAGTTTCGATGAAATCGCTGGCCGCCCTCGCCCTCGCGGGTGCGGCCGTACTGGCGGGCTGCAAGCCTGCGGGCGAGCCCAGCGTGGCGCCGAAGGTGGATGCGCCTTCGGTCGCCCCCGCCTCACCGGCACAGCATGTCAGCCGCACCGCACGACTGCAGGCTTTCCTGGTCCAGCGTTACGGCAGCAACGCCAAGCTCTCCGGTGAATGGCGCGGCAGCTGGACCGACGATGGCGACACCCATGCGATGGACTGGCAGGTCTGCGCGGAACAACCGGTAGTGAGCGGTGACAGCTGGCAACAGCTGCTGGCCGTGTGCGGTGCGCTGGTCGATGGCGCACACATCGACCCGGGCACCATCGAGTTCTTCGTGCTGCGCCCCAAAGGCGATGGCTTCGAAGTGAGCAGCGAACTGACCGGCGAGCGTTTCGGCAGCGGCGGCCAACCCGGCACCGCCAGCATCATCCGCGCCGGTAGCGACTTCTATGGCTTCCGTGTCGAGGACGGCTGGTTCGGCCAGGGCTTCTCGCTGATCTCGCAATCGCTGATCCTGCCCGGCCCGAACGGCCTGGTCTCCGGTGGCAGCGTGCGCAGCCATATCGACAATGACGCCCAGTACGAGTGCGACGACGTCGACGCCAATGCCGATCCTGAAACGTCGGAAGACTGCCGCAGCCGCCGCTTCAGCATCGATTTCGCACTGCGTTTCGACGACAGTGACCGCAGCGCGCGCACCTGGCCGCTGCTGATCGAGGAGACCGGCACCACCTGTGGCGGCAAACCAGTCCGCCAGCAGCACCGCTTCACCCTGGAC
The DNA here is from genome assembly GCF_030237045.1 of Stenotrophomonas maltophilia group sp. Smal17. Classification (NCBI taxonomy): domain Bacteria; kingdom Pseudomonadati; phylum Pseudomonadota; class Gammaproteobacteria; order Lysobacterales; family Lysobacteraceae; genus Stenotrophomonas; species Stenotrophomonas maltophilia group sp. Smal17. Next base: position 3,756 of record NZ_JASJSU010000077.1, on the reverse strand, counting down.
AGCAAGACCTGGACCTATTCCTTCCCCGAAGCGCTGCGACGCGAAGGCTGCGAGTGAGCCACGCGCGCCGCCGGGGATACCGATCTTCCCTTCCCACGCAATCTGGAATCTCGTGATGAACGTACTTGTCATCGGCTCTGGCGGCCGCGAACACGCCCTGGCATGGAAGCTGGCCCAGTCCTCCCGTGTCACCGAAGTGATCGTGGCGCCCGGCAACGCCGGCACCGCCAACGAAGACAAGTGCCGCAACGTGGCGGTGAAGGTCACCGACATTGATGGCCTGCTCGCGCTGGCCCAGGCCGAAGGCGTGGCGCTGACCGTGGTCGGCCCGGAAGTGCCGCTGGTAGCCGGCGTGGTTGACCGCTTCCGCGCCGCCGGCCTGCGCATCTTCGGGCCGACCGCTGCCGCCGCGCAGCTGGAAGGCAGCAAGGCCTACGCCAAGGACTTCCTGGCCCGCCACAACATTCCCACCGCGTTCTATGCCGTGCACACCGAGGTGGATGCCGCGCTGGCCTATATCCGCGAGAAGGGCGCACCGATCGTGGTCAAGGCCGATGGCCTGGCCGCCGGCAAGGGCGTGATCGTGGCAATGACGCTGGCCGAAGCCGAGGACGCGGTGCGTGACATGCTCTCGGGCAACGCGTTCGGTGATGCCGGTGCACGCGTGGTCATCGAGGAATTCCTCGACGGCGAGGAAGCCAGCTTCATTTCGATGGTGGACGGCGTGCATGCGCTGCCGATGGCCACCTCGCAGGACCACAAGCGCGTCGGCGACGGCGACACCGGCCCGAACACCGGCGGCATGGGCGCCTATTCGCCGGCCCCGGTGGTCACGCCGGAGGTACACGCGCGGGTGATGCGCGAGGTGGTGAACCCGACCGTGCAGGGCATGATCGCCGACGGCATCCCGTTCACCGGCTTCCTCTATGCCGGCCTGATGATCGACGCCAGCGGCGCGCCGAAGGTGATCGAATTCAACGTGCGCTTTGGCGACCCGGAAACCCAGCCGGTGATGCTGCGCCTGCAGTCGGACCTGGTGGAGCTGGTGGAAGCGGCCATCGACGGCCGCCTGGACCAGATCGAAGCACAGTGGGATGCACGGCCGTCGCTGGGCGTTGTGATGGCCGCCAGGCCGTACCCGGAATCGCCGGTTACCGGTGACGTCATTTCCGGCCTCGGTGACGTGCCGGCCAGTGCCAAGGTGTTCCATGCCGGCACCACGCTGGACGCGCAGGGCCAGGTGCTCAGTGCCGGCGGTCGCGTGCTGTGCGTGGCGGCGCTGGGCGACAGCGTGCGCGACGCACAGGCGAATGCGTATGCGGGCGTGGCCAAGGTGACCTGGGCCAATGAGTTCCACCGCAACGACATCGGCTGGCGCGCGATCGCACGCGAGGGCTGAGGCAGTCACGGCATCGGGACATCCACGCATGGCGTGGATTGAATAGCGCCGAAACGAACGGGCCCGGCAATGCCGGGCCCTTGCTTTACAGGACTGCTTCGAGTCCCTTCCGATCAATCAGGTTCAGCAGTTTCAGTGAGGGCCCGCTGGGCTTCTTCTCGCCTTGCTCCCAACTGCGCACCGTGGAGACGCTGGTGTTCAGCACCCCGGCAAACACTGGCTGGCTGAGCTGCAACGATGTACGCAGCGCGCGGATCTGGGCACTGCTGTATTCGGGAACAGGCTCAAGGCACAGCGCCTCGTAGCTGCTCAACCGACGTTTGTCGATGAAGCCGTGCGCATGCAGATTCACGGCCGCATCGTGCACCGCCTCAAGCAGCAAACTTTTTGCGCGCCTTCGCTCAGGGGCCTTTGCCATGGCAGATCTCCTGTAGATCCCCGTACTCCACGGCACGCTTCAGCTGTGCCGGACTCATTTTCAGGAACTCCGATGCATACAACTGCAGTGCATCTCGTTCCGCATTCGTGATCGCGGCGCGTTCGTTCTTTTCATATCCGAAAAGAAAGAACCAATGCCCGCCTCGCTGTGTTGCGACGATGGTTCGAGCGCTTCCGCGCTTTCCTCGTCCCGGCAACGCGACGCGCTTCTTGAAGAGGCCTCCGCCAAGATCTGCATCCACCAGACCCGCTTCCATTTCCCTTACCGACTGACACAAGGCAGCGTCAGACAGCACGGTCCTGCGCATGCTGCGGTTGAAACTTCGGGTGCGGAAAACGCGTGGCATGATCATACCGTGCCACCCAGTGGTACGGCGTGAACATCAGGATCCAGCGCAGGACCCGGTCGGCGCAATCACCGTCCTGGCGTCAGGGCATCCACGCATGGCGTGGATGCGCCCCACAAACGTGAAAGGCCCGGCATTGCCGGGCCTTTCTCCATTCCAACGCCACCCCGCCTTACGTGGTGAACAGCGCCTTCATCTTCTTCAGCGCGTTCGCCTCGACCTGGCGGATGCGCTCGGCCGACACGCCGTACTCGTCGGCCAGCTCCTGCAGCGTCACCTTGCTGTCGGCATCCAGCCAGCGGCGGCGGATGATGTCGCGCGAACGGGCATCCAGCTCGGCCAGGCCTTCGCGCAGCAGCTGCATCTGGTTGTCTTCGCTGTCGGCACGCTCGTAGGCCATCGACGGGTCTTCGTCGTTGGCAACCAGGAACGCGGCCGGCGACGGCGGCGCGTGTTCGTTGTCCTCGTCGGTCGGCGCATCGAAACCGATATCGCGACCGGACAGGCGCGATTCCATTTCCATGACCTCACGCTCGGACACGTTCAGGTCCTTGGCCACCGCGCTGACTTCGGCCGCGTTCATCCAGCCCAGGCGCGTCTTCGACTTGCGCAGGTTGAAGAACAGCTTGCGCTGCGCCTTGGTGGTGGCGACCTTCACGATGCGCCAGTTCTTCAGGATGAACTCGTGCATCTCGGCACGGATCCAGTGCACGGCGAAGGACACCAGGCGCACGCCCATGTCCGGGTCGAAGCGCTTGACCGCCTTCATCAGGCCGATGTTGCCTTCCTGGATCAGGTCGCCCAGCGCAAGGCCGTAACCGTTGTAACCGCGGGCCACGTGCACCACGAAGCGCAGGTGCGAATGCACCAGCTCGCGGGCGGCGTCCAGATCGTTGCCGTCGCGGAAGCGACGGGCCAGGTCCTGTTCGTCATCGACCGACAGCACCGGGATCTGGTGCACGGCACCGATGTAGGCGTCCAGCGAACCGAGCGCACTGGGAATCGGGAGATTGTTTGCCACAAGGGCAGTAGAGGTGTTCTGGCTCATAGGCACCCATCTTAGCAGTCCGGGATTTGGACTGCTAAAGGAGGAAAAAGTTCCAGCATCCTATTGATGCAACACTGGTCCCAAACAGAGCCCTACCGTAGCGCGATTTGATGACAGTGGCGAGCACGCTTTTCGGGATTCACAATCCCTTGGAATTCAAGCAATTACCCACCAGAAACCGGCCGATTCCGGTCAAGCGGAGCTGAACGGGCTGCCTCGAAGGCCCATTCAGGGCCGGGGACGTTGCCCGATGTTCAGGCCCAGCCGGCCGCGGGCGCTCAAAGCGCCGAACGAGGCGGCAGCGACCAGTCGATCGGGGCCTGGCCGCGGCGCTGCAGGTACTCGTTGGCCATCGAAAAATGCCGGCAGCCGAGGAAGCCGCGGTGGGCCGACAACGGCGACGGATGCGGCGACTTCAGCACGCGATGGCGGCGGGTGTCGATGACCTTGCCCTTCTGCTGCGCATAGGCGCCCCAGAGCATGAACACCAGGCCTTCGCGTTCGCGGTTGAGCACGTCCACCAC
>NZ_JASJSU010000076.1:0-19835 GCF_030237045.1 Stenotrophomonas maltophilia group sp. Smal17 | reverse complement strand
ACAACGCTGGCCTGCTGCTGCGCGGCACCAAGCGTGACGACGTCGAGCGTGGCCAGGTCCTGGCCAAGCCGGGTTCGATCAAGCCGCACACCAAGTTCGAAGGCGAAGTGTACGTCCTGTCGAAGGACGAAGGCGGCCGCCACACCCCGTTCTTCAACGGCTACCGCCCGCAGTTCTACTTCCGCACCACCGACATCACCGGCGCCGCTGCACTGCCGGAAGGCGTCGAAATGGTGATGCCGGGTGACAACGTCAAGATGGTCGTCACCCTGATCAACCCGGTGGCAATGGACGAAGGCCTGCGCTTCGCTATCCGCGAAGGCGGCCGTACCGTCGGCGCCGGCGTGGTCTCGAAGATCATCGAGTAATCTGGTAGTATCTGCGCCCCGATGTTGCCTGGGTAGGGCATCGGGGCGTATCAAATGGGAAAGCAGGCACAGGATGTGCCTTGTGTTCCCCGGACCAGGAAGGGTCAATGCCATTCAGGCGGCGTCAACAGGCGACTGTTGACAGCTGCCTTGCGTGCCATTATGCTTCTACGTCTGGGCAGGCCGGGAAACTGGTCTGCCTACGTTTTTGAGGTCTATGGAGTGACCTTGGCGGCCTGCAGGAGTGCGGGCCGTCCGTATTCAGGAATTTCATGGGGCAAAGCAACCCAGAGGCTTTGTCTGTCGCTCTTTTAACGAAGGAACCTACCGCCATGGCGGACCAAAAGATCCGGATCCGGCTGAAAGCGTTCGATCATCGTCTGATCGACCGTTCGGCCAGCGAGATCGTTGAAACGGCAAAGCGGACCGGCGCGCAAGTGCGTGGCCCGATCCCGCTGCCGACCAAGATCGAGCGTTACACCGTTCTCGTCTCCCCGCACGTCGACAAGGACGCGCGTGACCAGTACGAGACCCGCACGCACAAGCGCGTGCTCGATATCGTTGACCCGAATGACAAGACCGTGGACGCGCTGATGAAGCTCGAACTGGCTGCCGGCGTCGACGTTCAGATCAAGCTGACCTGAGGACTACGACCATGACGAAGAAGTATTCGTTGGGCTTCGTGGGCCGCAAGGCTGGCATGAGCCGCGTGTTCACTGAAGATGGCCGCTCCATCCCGGTGACCCTGATCGAAGCAACCCCGAACCGCATCGCGCAGATCAAGACCGTCGAAACCGACGGCTACAGCGCCGTGCAGGTGACCGTCGGCGCGCGTCGCGCTGCCCTGGTCAACAAGCCGGAAGCCGGCCACTTCGCCAAGGCGAAGGTGGAAGCGGGTCGTGGCCTGTGGGAATTCCGCGTTGAAGACGCGCAGCTCGGCGATTTCGCCGTTGGCGGCGAAGTCAAGGCGGACATCTTCGAAGTCGGCCAGATCGTCGACGTCCAGGGTGTCACCAAGGGTAAGGGCTTCCAGGGCACCATCAAGCGCCACAACTTCCGTATGGGCGATGCAACCCACGGTAACTCGCTGTCGCATCGCGCGCCGGGTTCGCTGGGTCAGCGCCAGACCCCGGGTCGTGTTTTCCCGGGCAAGAAGATGTCGGGCCACATGGGCGCGGTGCAGCAGAGCACCCAGAACCTGGAAGTGGTCAAGGTCGACGTCGAGCGCGGTCTGATCGCGGTTCGCGGCGCCGTTCCGGGCGCGGCGGGTGGCGACGTGATCGTCCGTCCGGCGAGCAAGGCATAAGGAGAGATGACGATGGAACTCGTTATCACGGGTAGCAACAACAAGGTCTCGGTCTCCGACGCCGTGTTCGGTCGCGATTTCAGCGAAGATCTGGTCCACCAGGTCGTCGTTGCCTACCGCAACGCCGGCCGCGCCGGCACCAAGGCACAGAAGACTCGCTCTGAAGTGGCTGGTACCACCAAGAAGTCGAAGAAGCAGAAGGGCGGCGGCGCGCGTCATGGCGCACTGACGGCTCCGATCTTCGTCGGCGGCGGTGTCACCTTCGCGGCCAAGCCGCGCAGCTTCGAGCAGAAGGTCAATCGTAAGCAGTACCGTGCCGCCATGTGCGCGATCCTGTCCGAGCTGAACCGTCAGGGCCGTCTGACCATCGTGGAGTCCTTCGATGTCGAAGTGACCAACACGAAGGGTCTGATCGCCAAGCTGGCCGGCCTGGAAGTGGGCAAGCGCCCGCTGATCGTCACTGAAGAAGCCTCCGAGCACCTGTACCTGTCCGCCCGCAATCTGCCGTACGTGCAGGTGCGTGACGTGCAGGGTCTGGACCCGGTGTCGCTGGTCGGTGCCGACACGGTCGTCATCACCGCTGACGCGGTCAAGAAGGTCGAGGAGTGGCTGGCATGAACAGCAACGAAAAAATCTTCAGCGTGCTGCGTGCCCCGCGTGTCTCCGAAAAGACCGCGCGCCTGCAGGAACTCTCCAACCAGTATGTCTTCGAAGTTTCGAACGAAGCCACCAAGGCCGATGTAAAGGCCGCGGTTGAGCAGCTGTTCGACGTCAAGGTCGAAGCCGTCAACGTGGTCAACGTCAAGGGCAAGAACAAGTCCTTCCGTAACCGTGCTGGCCGCCGCGGCGATTGGCGCAAGGCGTACGTTCGCCTGGCCGATGGCCAGTCGATCGATGTAACGGCCAAGGCCTGAGGTACATCCCATGCCATTGATGAAATTCAAGCCCACCTCCCCCGGCCGCCGTTCGGCCGTGCGCGTGGTCACCCCCGACCTGCACAAGGGTGCTCCGCACGCCGCACTGGTCGAGTCGCAGAGCCGCTCGGGTGGTCGTAACCACCATGGCCGCATCACCGTGCGTCACGTCGGTGGTGGTGCCAAGCAGCACTACCGCATCATCGACTTCAAGCGCAACAAGCTGGGCATCCCGGCGCGCGTGGAACGCATCGAATACGATCCGAACCGCACCGCCCACATCGCCCTGCTGTGCTACGTCGACGGTGAGCGTCGCTACATCATCGCCCCGAAGGGCCTGAAGGCGGGTGATCAGGTGATCGCCGGTTCGGATGCCCCGATCAAGTCGGGCAACACCCTGCCGCTGCGCAACATCCCGGTCGGTACCACCATCCACTGCATCGAACTGAAGCCGGGCAAGGGCGCTCAGATCGCTCGCGCCGCCGGTGCGGCCGTGCAGCTGGTGGCTCGCGAAGGCATCTACGCCACCCTGCGCCTGCGCTCGGGTGAAATGCGCAAGGTTCCGGTCGAGTGCTGCGCCACCATCGGTGAAGTCGGCAACGACGAGCACAGCCTGGAAAAGCTGGGCAAGGCCGGTGCCAAGCGTTGGCGCGGCGTCCGCCCGACCGTTCGTGGTGCTGCCATGAACCCGGTTGACCATCCGCACGGTGGTGGTGAGGCCAAGGCCGGCCAGGGTAACCCGCATCCGGTCACCCCGTGGGGTGTCCCGACCAAGGGTTACAAGACGCGCCATAACAAGCGCACTCAGCAGTTCATCGTCCGCGATCGTAGGGGCTAATCGACCATGGCACGTTCACTCAAGAAGGGCCCGTTCGTCGATCACCACCTCGTCAAGAAGGTGGAGGCCGCTGCGGGCAGCAAGAAGCCGATCAAGACCTGGTCGCGCCGTTCGATGATCCTGCCTGACATGGTAGGCGTCACCATTGCCGTGCATAACGGCAAGAACCACATCCCGGTTCTCGTCAACGAGAACATGGTCGGCCACAAGCTCGGCGAATTTGCCATCACCCGGACCTTCAAGGGTCACGGTGGTGACAAGAAGTCGGGCAAGTAAGGAGAGATGACAATGGAAGCGAAAGCCATCCTGCGCACTGCGCGCATCTCCCCGCAGAAGGCTCGTCTGGTCGCTGACCAGGTGCGCGGTCTGCCGGCCGAGCGTGCGGTCAACCTGCTGAAGTTCTCGGACAAGAAGGCTGCCCACCTGATCAAGAAGGTGGTGGAGTCGGCAATTGCCAACGCCGAGAACAACCAGGGCGCCGACGTCGACGAGCTGAAGGTTCAGACCATCATGGTTGATGAAGGTCCGACCCTGAAGCGTTTCATGGCGCGGGCGAAAGGCCGCGGTACCCGCATCCTCAAGCGCACCAGCCACATCACTGTGGTTGTGGGCGCCGCCAAGTAAGCGGATAAGGAAAAGACCATGGGTCATAAAGTTCATCCGATTGGTATCCGCCTCGGCATTTCCAAGGACTGGAACTCCAAGTGGTACGCCAACAAGGCCGAGTTCGCTGGTTACCTGGCAGCCGACCTGAAAGTGCGCGAAATGCTGCGCAAGAAGCTGGCTCAGGCCGGCATCAGCAAGATCCTGATCGAGCGTCCGGCCAAGACCGCTCGCGTGACGATCCACACCGCCCGTCCGGGCGTGGTGATCGGCAAGCGCGGTGAGGACATCGAGAAGCTGCGCAAGGAAGTGAGCGAGATGATGGGCGTCCCGGCGCACATCAACGTCACCGAAGTGCGCAAGCCGGAACTGGACGCGCAGCTCGTTGCCGAGTCGATCGCCCAGCAGCTGGAGCGTCGCATCATGTTCCGCCGCGCGATGAAGCGCTCGGTCGGCAACGCGATGCGCCTGGGTGCCCTGGGCATCAAGGTCAACGTCGGTGGCCGCCTCAACGGTGCAGAAATCGCCCGTTCGGAGTGGTACCGCGAAGGCCGCGTGCCGCTGCACACCCTGCGTGCCGACATCGACTATGGCTTCGCTGAAGCCAAGACGACCTACGGCATCATCGGCATCAAGGTCTGGATCTACAAGGGCGAGGTCTTCGATTTCTCCCAGGTTGGCCAGGAAAAGCAGGACGACACCCCGTCGCGCAACGATCGTCACGATCGCGGCGACCGTGGTGACCGTCAGCGCCCGGCCCGTGAAGCGAGGTAACGACAATGTTGCAACCCAAGCGAACCAAGTACCGCAAGGTACACAAGGGCCGTAACGATGGCCTGAGCTGGAGCGCCAACGCTGTCAGCTTCGGCGAATACGGCCTGAAGGCAACCGCACACGGTCAGCTGACCGCGCGTCAGATCGAAGCGGCCCGCCGCTCGATCAGCCGCTACGTCAAGCGCGGCGGCAAGATGTGGATCCGCGTGTTCCCCGACAAGCCCATCACCAAGAAGCCCATCGAAGTCCGAATGGGTTCTGGTAAGGGTAACGTGGAATACTGGGTGGCCCAGATCCAGCCCGGCCGCATGATCTATGAAATCGAGGGTGTTTCCGAGGAAGTGGCTCGCGAGGCGTTCCGCCTGGCCGCCGCCAAGCTCTCGGTCACCACCACTTTCGTGACCCGTACGGTGCGCTGATGGATATCAAAACTCTCCGTGAAAAGTCGGCTGACGAACTCAAGGCCCACCTGATCGACCTGCGTAAGGAACAGTTCTCTGTCCGTATGCAGCAGGTCACCGGCCAGCTGCCGAAGACCCACGACATTCGCCGGGTCCGTCGCGAGATTGCTCGCGTCAAGACCCTGCTCGGCAGCACGAAGTAAGGATGGCCGCTATGAGCGACAATACTGAAAAGAAGACGCTGCGCACGGTCGAAGGCCGTGTCGTCAGCAACAAGATGGACAAGACGGTTACCGTCCTGGTTGAGCGTCAGGTCAAGCACGCGCTGTACGGCAAGTACATCAAGCGCTCGACCAAGCTGCACGCCCACGATGCCGACAACGCCTGCAAGGAAGGCGATGTCGTCCGCGTGACCGAGATTGCTCCGATGTCCAAGACCAAGAACTGGCGCGTGGTGGAAGTCATCACGCGTGCGGCTGAATAAGGAGTCTGAATCATGATCCAGATGCAGAGCTACCTTGACGTCGCGGACAATTCGGGTGCCAAGCAGGTGATGTGCTTCAAGGTGCTGGGTGGTTCCAAGCGCCGTTACGCCGGCATCGGCGACATCATCAAGGTCACCGTGAAGGATGCGATTCCGCGCGGCAAGGTCAAGAAGGGTGAAGTGTATGACGCCGTCGTGGTGCGTACCCGCAAGGGTGTGCGTCGCGCCGATGGCTCGCTGATCCGCTTCGACGGCAACGCTGCCGTTCTGCTGAACAGCAAGCAGGAGCCGATCGGTACCCGTATCTTCGGGCCGGTGACCCGTGAACTTCGTTCGGAGAAGTTCATGAAGATCGTCTCGCTCGCTCCCGAAGTGCTGTGAGCGACAGGAGATAATCATGGCTAACCGTATCAAGAAGGGCGACCAGGTTGTCGTCAACGCTGGCAAGGACAAGGGCAAGCAGGGCGAAGTCGTCCGCGTCGACGGCGACCGTGTGGTCGTCGCCAACGTGAACATCGTCAAGCGCCACACCAAGCCGAACCCGCAGGCAGGTGTTGCCGGCGGCGTGGTCGAGCGCGAAGCTTCGATCCATATCTCCAACGTGAATGTTCTGAACCCGGCTTCGGGCAAGGGCGAGCGCGTTGGCTTCAAGGTGCTGGAGGATGGACGCAAACTGCGTGTGTTCCGCTCCAGCGGTGAGGCGCTCGACGCCTGAGGAATGAGAAGATGAGTTCCCGTCTCGAAAAGTTCTACAAGGACGAAGTGGTGCCGGCGCTGATGAAGCAGTTCGGTTACACCAATCCGATGGAAGTGCCGAAGCTGGTCAAGGTCACCCTGAACATGGGTGTCGGCGAAGCGGCCACCAACAAGAAGATCCTGGAAAACGCCGTCGGCGACATGACCAAGATTTCCGGCCAGAAGCCGGTTGTCACCAAGTCGCGTGTGTCGGTTGCGTCGTTCAAGATCCGCGATGGTTGGCCGATCGGCTGCAAGACCACGCTGCGTCGCCACAAGATGTACGAGTTCCTGGATCGCCTGATCAACATCTCGCTGCCGCGCGTGCGCGACTTCCGTGGTGTTTCCGGTCGTTCCTTCGACGGCCGCGGCAACTTCAACATGGGTGTGAAGGAGCAGATCATCTTCCCGGAAATCGACTTCGACGCCGTCGACGCGATCCGCGGTATGGATATCGCCATCACCACCACTGCGAAGACCGACGCGGAAGCGAAGGCGCTGCTGGCAGCGTTCAAGTTCCCGTTCCGTAACTGATCCGTCGAGGAAACCGAAATGGCAAAGACCTCCATGGTCAACCGCGACATCAAGCGGGAAAAGCTGGCAAAGAAGTACGCTGAAAAGCGTGCGGCTCTGAAGAAGATCGTGTCCTCCGTGGACGCGACCTACGAAGAGAAGATCGACGCCGCAACCAAGCTGGCCAAGCTGCCGCGCGATTCGTCGCCGAGCCGCCAGCGCAACCGTTGCGAGCTGTCGGGTCGTCCGCGTGGCGTGTACAGCAAGTTCGGCCTCGGCCGCAACAAGCTGCGCGAAGCCACCATGCGCGGCGACGTCCCGGGTCTGCGCAAGGCCAGCTGGTAATCCCAGCCGGCCCTGCGATCAGGAGCCTCTTCGGGGGTTCCTGAACCGGGGCAGGGGAGGCGTTCAGCCTTCCCTGAGCAAAAAAACCGAAGAGCCCGGCGCAAGCCGGGCTCTTTTGGCGTATACTCCCGCGTCTTGCCCTGTGCAAACGGGGTTGCAGGAGCGGGTCTCTGGCCCGCTGCATCAAGGGACCTGGCCCGTTTCCAGGAGACAACAGATTTTCGCGAAAGCGGATATCGGTGCACTCAAAGGTACTCATATGAGCATGACTGATCCCATCGCCGACCTGCTGGTCCGCATCAAGAATGCGGCTGCGGTTGGCAAGCAGACGGTGAAAGCCCCGTCGTCCAAGATCAAGGTTGCGATCGCCCAGGTCCTGAAGGACGAGGGTTACATCACCGACCTGCGCGTGACCCAGCTGGAAAACAACAAGTCCGAGCTGGAAATCGTGCTGAAGTATTTCGAAGGCAAGCCGGTCATCGCGACCCTGAAGCGCTTCTCGCGTTCGGGCCTGCGCCAGTACCGCGGCAAGAGCGAGCTGCCGAAGGTCATGAACGGCCTGGGTATCTCCATCATTTCCACCTCCAAGGGCATCATGACTGATGCGCAGGCGCGCCAGCTGGGCGTCGGCGGCGAAGTCCTGTGCTTCGTGGCCTAAGGCGAAAGGAGTAGAACTATGTCCCGCGTAGCCAAGAAGCCCGTCACCCTGGGTAAGGTTGAACTGAACGTCCAGGCCGAATCGGTCACCGTCAAGGGCCCGAAGGGCACCCTGTCGCTGCCGAAGCCGGCCGGTATTGCCATCAACGTCGACAGCGGCGTTGCCACCCTGAGCACCGAGAACGCCGACCTGGTCGCGCTGACCGGTACCGTCCGCGCGATCCTGGCCAACATGGTCAAGGGCGTGTCCGAAGGCTTCGAGCGCAAGCTGGAGCTGGTCGGCGTGGGTTACCGTGCTGCCATGCAGGGCAAGGATCTGAGCCTGTCGCTCGGTTTCTCGCACCCGGTCGTGTTCGTGGCGCCGGAAGGCATCACCATCACCACCCCGACCCAGACCGAGATCCTGGTCCAGGGCGCTGACAAGCAGGTCGTCGGTGAAGTCGCCGCCAAGATCCGTGCGTTCCGCAAGCCGGAACCGTACAAGGGCAAGGGCGTGAAGTACTCCGACGAAGTCATCATCCGTAAGGAAGCCAAGAAGGCGTAAGCGCGAGTCCCTCGCAAGAGCCCGCACATCCTTGTGCGGACTCCTCAGGGAAAAGCCCAACCTTCAGCTTTCAAGGAATAATCAAAATGAACAAGAACATCGCCCGCCTGCGTCGCGCCAAGTCGACCCGCGCCCACATCCGTGAGCTCGGCGTCGCCCGCCTGTCGGTGCTGCGCACCGGCCAGCACCTGTACGCCCAGGTCTTTACCGCCGACGGTTCCAAGGTGCTGGCTGCCGCCAACACCACCCAGACCGACGTCATGGAAGGCCTGAAGAACGGCAAGAACGCCGATGCTGCCGCCAAGGTTGGCCGCATCGTCGCCGAGCGTGCCAAGGCCGCCGGCGTCGAGAAGGTTGCCTTCGATCGTTCGGGCTACCGCTACCACGGCCGCATCAAGGCCCTGGCAGAAGCCGCCCGCGAAGCCGGCCTGCAGTTCTAAGGGATAAGGGCAGGGGGCCTAGGGTCCTCTGCCCGCCTGCTCGCCAGCCTGAGTGAGGCTGGGCGACGCCGCTCTTCTGCAGCGGCTCACCGCAACAACGCAGCACTCCACAACCATAAGCGGCCCCGAGCCGTACATACCCAAACTACCAAGGAATCAAAATGGCAGAAGAGCGTCAGCAGCGGGGTCGCGATCGCGACCGTAACCGCGAAGAGAAAGTCGACGACGGCATGATCGAAAAGCTGGTCGCGGTCAACCGCGTCAGCAAGACCGTCAAGGGTGGCCGCCAGTTCACCTTCACCGCCCTGACCGTGGTCGGCGACGGCGAAGGCAAGGTCGGTTTCGGCTATGGCAAGGCGCGCGAAGTGCCGGTCGCCATCCAGAAGTCGATGGAGCAGGCCCGCAAGAACCTGGTCAGCGTTGACCTGAACAACGGCACCCTGTGGCACACCATCAAGGATGGTCACGGCGCAGCCCGCGTGTTCATGCAGCCGGCTTCTGAAGGTACCGGCGTCATCGCCGGCGGTGCCATGCGCGCCGTGCTGGAAGCGGTTGGCGTGAAGAACGTGCTGGCCAAGGCCACCGGTTCGCGCAACCCGATCAACCTGGTGCGTGCCACCGTGAAGGGCCTGACTGCAGCGCAGTCGCCGGCTCGCATCGCGGCCAAGCGCGGCAAGAAGGTGGAGGAACTCAACCATGGCTAATGAGTCCAACAAGACTGTGAAGGTGCGCCTGGTGCGCGGCCTGCGTGGTACCCAGTCGCGTCACCGCCTGTCGGTGCGTGCGCTGGGCCTGAACAAGCTCAACGATGTGCGTGAACTGAAGGACAGCCCGCAGGTTCGCGGTCTGATCAACACCGTTCACTACCTCGTCAAGGTTGAGGAGTAATCGATCATGACTCTGCGTCTCAATGAACTGAGCCCGGCACCGGGCGCCCGCACCGAGCGCACCCGCGTCGGTCGCGGTATCGGCTCGGGCCTGGGCAAGACTGCCGGCCGCGGCCACAAGGGTTCGTTCGCCCGTAAGGGTGGCGGCAAGATCAAGGCTGGCTTCGAAGGCGGCCAGACCCCCATGCAGCGTCGTCTGCCGAAGATCGGCTTCCGTTCGCCGATCGCCAAGGACACCGCTGAAGTGCTGCTGTACGCGCTGGACAAGCTGCCGGCCGGCGAGATCGACTTCGCCGCCCTGCGTGCTGCCAAGCTGGTCCCGAGCACCGCAAAGAAGGCCAAGGTCGTCGTCAAGGGCGAAGTGACCAAGGCGTTCACCCTGAAGGGTATTGCTGCCACGGCTGGTGCCAAGGCCGCGATCGAAGCTGCCGGCGGCAGCGTGACGGAGTAAGAAAATCATGGCGCAAGCTGGCATCGGTAACCTCGCGGGCGGAATGGGCAAGTTCACTGAACTTCGCCAACGTTTGCTGTTCGTCGTCGGGGCTTTGATCGTCTATCGCATCGGCTGCTACGTGCCGGTGCCGGGCGTCAATCCCGATGCCATGCTTGCCATGATGCAACAGCAGGGCGGCGGCATCGTGGACATGTTCAACATGTTCTCGGGCGGCGCCCTGCACCGTTTCAGCATCTTCGCGCTGAACGTGATGCCGTACATCTCGGCATCGATCGTGATGCAGCTGGCCGTGCACATCTTCCCCGCCCTGAAGGCGATGCAGAAGGAAGGTGAGTCCGGCCGCCGCAAGATCACCCAGTATTCGCGCATCGGCGCCGTGCTGCTGGCAGTGGTGCAGGGCGGCTCGATCGCACTGGCCCTGCAGGGCCAGGTCTCGCCGTCGGGCGCTCCGGTCGTGTACGCGCCGGGCATGGGCTTCGTGCTCACCGCCGTGGTCGCGCTGACCGCCGGCACCATGTTCCTGATGTGGGTCGGTGAGCAGGTCACCGAGCGCGGCATCGGCAACGGCGTGTCGCTGATCATCTTCGCCGGTATCGTGGCCGGCCTGCCGGGTGCGGTCATCCACACCTTCGACGCCTACCGCGACGGCAACATCCAGTTCATCCAGCTGCTGCTGATCGCCATCGTCGTGCTCGCCTTCACCTTCTTCGTGGTGTTCGTCGAGCGTGGCCAGCGCCGGATCACGGTCAACTACGCGCGCCGCCAGGGCGGTCGCAACGCGTACATGAACCAGACCTCGTTCCTGCCGCTGAAGCTCAACATGGCCGGCGTCATCCCGGCGATCTTCGCCTCGAGCCTGCTGGCCTTCCCGGCCACCCTGGCCATGTGGTCCGGCCAGGCCGCCAACCAGAGCAGCTTCGGCCAGATCCTGCAGAAAGTCGCCAACGCGCTCGGCCCGGGCGAGCCGCTGCACATGATCGTGTTCGCTGCGCTGATCACCGGTTTCGCGTTCTTCTATACCGCGCTGGTGTTCAACTCGCAGGAAACCGCCGACAACCTGAAGAAGTCGGGCGCGCTGATCCCGGGCATCCGTCCGGGCAAGGCCACCGCCGACTACATCGACGGCGTGCTGACCCGCCTGACCGCAGCCGGCTCGGCGTACCTGGTGATCGTCTGCCTGCTGCCGGAACTGATGCGCACGCAGCTGAACGCCTCGTTCTACTTCGGCGGTACTTCGCTGCTGATCGTGGTGGTGGTGGTGATGGACTTCATCGCCCAGGTGCAGGCGCACCTGATGTCGCACCAGTACGAGAGCCTGCTGAAGAAGGCCAACCTGAAGGGCGGCAACCGCGGCGGTTTTGCCCGCGGCTGATAGGCCTGTTATACTTTCGTCTTCCTGACGTGATGGTCCCTCCGCTTCGCGGACTCCGGCCACACAAACGAAGGGCGGCCCCCGCAGCGGTTCCGGGTGGGGGTGTGATGAGGTGGTCCCGCGCTGGAGTAGCGCGGGCGGCCCCGGGGGAAACCCCAGGTCCAACCCCATCCGGCGCCGGAGCCTGGGCACACTCCCCAGGCCGGGTTCATGAAACCAATGGTTTCACGGGCTTCCATGTAAACCGGAACCTTGTTAGTATCGCTAGTTCACTTTTTTGATCCATCCTGCCGGATTGGCGTGCCCGAGGCGCGCTGTCGGCCATCACTCAGCTGGAGAACCGCGTCATGGCGCGTATTGCAGGCGTCAACCTGCCAGCCCAGAAGCACGTCTGGGTCGGGTTGCAAAGCATTTACGGCATCGGCCGTACCCGTTCGAAGAAGGTCTGCGAAGTCGCAGGCGTTGCTTCGACCACCAAGATCCGCGATCTGTCGGAGCCGGAAATCGAGCGCCTGCGCGCCGAAGTCGGCAAGTACATCGTGGAAGGCGATCTGCGCCGTGAAATCGGTATCGCGATCAAGCGCCTGATGGACCTGGGCTGCTACCGCGGCCTGCGTCACCGTCGTGGCCTCCCGCTGCGTGGCCAGCGCACCCGTACCAACGCCCGCACCCGCAAGGGTCCGCGCAAGGCGATCAAGAAGTAAGGGACTGAGAAATGGCTAAGCCCGCTGCTAAGACCAAGAAGAAGATCAAGCGCGTCGTCACCGACGGCGTTGCCCACGTCCACGCTTCGTTCAACAACACCATCGTCACCATCACCGACCGCCAGGGCAACGCTCTGTCGTGGGCGACCTCCGGTGGCGCTGGCTTCCGCGGTTCGCGCAAGTCGACCCCGTTCGCTGCCCAGGTGGCTGCTGAAAAGGCCGGTCGTGCTGCGCTGGACTACGGCGTGAAGTCGCTGGAAGTCCGCATCAAGGGCCCGGGTCCGGGCCGTGAGTCGGCCGTGCGTTCGTTGAACAACGTCGGCTACAAGATCACCAACATCATCGACGTGACGCCTATCCCGCACAACGGGTGCCGTCCGCCGAAGAAGCGTCGCGTCTAAAGGGAGCGATAAGAAATGGCTCGTTATATCGGTCCTACCTGTAAGCTCGCCCGTCGCGAAGGCGCCGACCTGTCCCTGAAGAGCCCGGCGCGTGCGCTGGACTCGAAGTGCAAGCTGGAGCAGAAGCCCGGCCAGCACGGCGCCACTGCCCGCAAGGGCAAGCTGTCCGACTACGCCACCCAGCTGCGTGAAAAGCAGAAGGTCAAGCGTATCTACGGCCTGCTGGAGCGTCAGTTCCGCAACTACTACAAGAAGGCCTCGACCAAGAAGGGCAACACCGGCGAGAACCTGCTGCAGCTGCTGGAAACCCGCCTGGACAACGTCGTCTACCGCATGGGCTTCGCCGTGACCCGTCCGGCTGCCCGTCAGCTGGTGTCGCACCGCGGCGTCACCGTGAATGGCAAGTCGGTCAACCTGGCTTCGTACCAGGTCAAGGCTGGCGACGCCATCGCTCTGTCTGAAAAGGCTGCCAAGCAGCTGCGCGTCCAGGAAGCCCTGACCGTCGCCGCCCAGCATGACCTGAGCCCGTCGTGGGTTGAAGTGGATTCCGGCAAGTTCACCGGCATCTTCAAGGCTGTTCCGGATCGTTCGGATCTGCCTGCGGACATCAACGAAGCGCTGATCGTCGAGCTGTATTCGAAGTAATTCATCATTGGAGAGCCCCCGGCGACGGCCGGGGGTTCACTAGGAGAACCCGCAACATGACGGTTACCGCCAACCAGGTTCTGCGTCCTCGCGGTCCGCAGATCGAACGCCTTACCGACACCCGTGCAAAGGTCGTTATCGAACCTTTGGAGCGGGGTTACGGGCATACGCTGGGCAATGCCCTGCGTCGCGTGCTGCTGTCGTCCATCCCGGGCTTCGCCATCACGGAAGTCGAAATCGACGGCGTGTTGCATGAGTACACCACGGTCGAAGGTCTGCAGGAGGACGTGCTCGAAGTCCTGCTGAACCTGAAGGACGTGGCCATCCGTATGCACTCCGGCGACAGCGCCACCCTGTCCCTGTCCAAGCAGGGCCCGGGCGTTGTCACCGCTGCCGACATCAAGGTTGACCACAATGTGGAAATCTTGAACGGTGACCACGTGATCTGCCACCTGACCAAGGACACGGCAGTGAACATGCGTCTGAAGATCGAACGTGGTTTCGGCTACCAGCCGGCTGCCGCGCGTCGTCGTCCGGACGAAGAAACCCGTGCCATCGGCCGCCTGGTCCTGGATGCCTCGTTCTCGCCGGTCCGCCGCGTCGCCTATGCCGTGGAAGCGGCCCGCGTCGAACAGCGTACCGACCTGGACAAGCTGGTCATCGATATCGAGACCAACGGCACCATCGACGCCGAGGAAGCCGTGCGCACCGCCGCCGACATCCTCAGCGACCAGCTGTCGGTGTTCGGTGACTTCACCCACCGCGACCGCGGTGCGGCCAAGCCGGCCAACAACGGCGTGGATCCGGTGCTGCTGCGCCCGATCGACGATCTGGAGCTGACCGTGCGTTCGGCCAACTGCCTGAAGGCTGAAAGCATCTACTACATCGGCGATCTGATCCAGAAGACCGAAGTGGAGCTGCTGAAGACCCCGAACCTGGGCAAGAAGTCGCTCACCGAGATCAAGGAAGTGCTGGCTCAGCGCGGCCTGTCCCTCGGCATGAAGCTGGAGAACTGGCCGCCGGCCGGCGTCGCCAGCCACGGCATGCTGGGCTGATATCGGTAATGCCTGGAGGCTCCACCGGCAACGGTGGAGCCTTCAACGCAACACAACATGCCACGACGAGCCCCAGGTTCGCGCGGCAGGTCGTCCAGGACGGGCGGCCAGGACCATCCGCAGTCCGCGCAGCAACGCCAGGATGGCGACAACGATCCACACAGCCTCATCATTAACCAAGGAATATCACCATGCGTCACCAGAAGTCTGGCCGTAAGTTCAGCCGTACCAGCGCCCACCGCGAAGCGATGTTCAAGAACATGGCCGCCTCGCTGTTCAAGCACGAGCTGATCAAGACCACCCTGCCGAAGGCCAAGGAACTGCGCCGCGTTGCCGAGCCGCTGATCACCCTGGCCAAGGTCGACTCCGTCGCCAACCGCCGTCTGGCCTTCGCCCGCCTGCGCGACAACGAAGCCGTGGGCAACCTGTTCACCATCCTGGGCCCGCGCTACGCGAACCGTCCGGGCGGCTACCTGCGCCTGCTGAAGTGCGGCTTCCGCGCCGGCGACAACGCACCGATGGCCTACGTCGAGCTGGTTGACCGTCCGGTCGTGGCCGAAGAAGTGGCCGAGTAATCGGACCGCTCCAACGCGACACAGCGAAAGCCCGGCCTCTGCCGGGCTTTTGCGTTTCCGGGGTTGCTGGGCGCTGCCTGCAACCCACACCGTTCCGACAGGCGTCACCTGTGGCGGTTCGAATGGCGCGCACTCTCGGTTACGCTTGGCGCCTGATCCATTCGAGCGTTGACGATGAATCCACTGCGCTGGCCCTTCCGCGCCCAGTTCTTCCTGGGCTTCCTGATCTGTGCGGGCCTGCTGGGCTACGCGATCTTCCTGCAGTTGAAGATGGGCCTGGAGCCGTGCCCGCTGTGCATCTTCCAGCGCCTGGCATTCGCCGCGCTCGGCCTGCTGTTCCTGATCGGCGCGCTGCACGGGCCGTCCAACCGACCTGGCCGCGCGACCTATGGCGTACTGGCCTTCATCGCCGCCGCGGTGGGTGTCGGCATCGCCGCGCGCCACGTCTACGTGCAGATGCTGCCGCCGGAGATGGGCGCGACCTGCGGCCCACCGCTGAGCTTCCTGCGCGAGACCATGGGGCCACTGGAAGTGTTCCGCACGGTGCTGACCGGTACCGGCAACTGCGGCAACATCGACTGGACGTTCCTGGGCCTGACCATGCCAATGTGGTCGGGGGTGTGGTTCGTGCTGCTGGCGCTGTGGGCGCTGCTGGTGTCGCTGCGCAAGGTCAAGCGCTGAAGCAAGGTAATGCCGGCCAGCGGCCGGCACTACCACGGTCCGTCCTCAGAAGTCCTGCTGCAGGCTCAGGTAGGCGCCGCGGCGCGGGCCCCATTGCGGGGCGAACACGCCGACACCGCCGCCATCGCGCAGCTGGTAGCTGCGATCCAGTGCGTTGATCAGCGCCAGCTGCACATGCAGCGGATGGCCGCTGTCGGCGTTGAAGTCGTGGCCTGCACTGAGATTGACCTGCAGGTACGACGGCAGCTCGCCGCCATTGGGCACGCCCTCGATGTCCGAACGCAGGCCGCTGCCGAACACGTAGTTGGCACCGATCCGGTTGTGGCCCGCGAAGGCGTAGCTGAAGCCGCCCGACGACGTCAGCTTCTGGTCGTGATCCAGGTGGATCCAGTGGTTGGCCACGTAGGCCAGGGCTTCCGGGTCCAGGTTGTACTGCCCGGTGATGACGTCGGTACCGATGGCCTTGTTCAGGGCGGCGTTGAGGTAGGCGCTGAACGGGCCGTTGCTGTAGTCGGCACTGAATTCCAGGCCGCGGATGTGGCCGCGGCGATAGTTGAACGTCGAATAGATGTAGGCGGCGCCGAACTGGCCTTCATCCTGCAGCCGCGCGACGCGGCGGTCATACGCATCCAGGCCCAGTGTGAGGTGTTCACCCAGCTGCTGCGAGACGCCGATGTCGTAGTAATCGCTGCGTTCGGCCAGCGGAATGTTGTTGCCGCCGCTGGGCTGCTGGTTGGTGGTGCCGTCGTAGAGGGCGATGTCGCTGCTGGCGATCAGCTCGCTGGCCGGTGGCGTGAAGTAGCGCGAGTAGCCGGCGTGCACGGTGGTGCTGTCGCTGGCATTCCAGACCACGCCCACGCGCGGGCTGAGCTGGCCTTCGGTGCGCCCAAAGGCCTTGTAACGGTCACCGCGCAGGCCGTAGTTGACGGTCCAGTCGTCGCCGATCTTCCATTCGTCCTGCACGTACAGCGCCAGCGTGCTGGCGTGGAAGGCGCTGCGATCGGGAATCAGCAGCGGCGTGGTGCTGGACTGCTGGCCGGCGTCGTCGACCGGGAACACCCAGCTGTTGTTGCTGGCCCGCGCGTTCTCGTAGTTGCCATACAGGCCATAGCGCAGCGTGTGGTCGTTGCCCAGCGGCGTGGAGAAGTCGGCCTGCAGGGTATTGGCGCGGTTGCTGCGCTGGACCTGTGAGGCGACGCCGCTGAACACCAGGTCGCCGACCACGTCCGGGTTGAATCCCACATCGCTGTAACGCTGCCCGGCCGAGAGCTGGTAGGCGGTGCTGCCCAGCGTGCCCTGCAGCACCAGCATGCCGAAGCGGGTGGTCTCGCGCTGGGTCTCATCCAGCTGGCTGGAGTCGAAGGTGGTGGTGTCGAGATAGCCGAACTGCGGTGTCTGGCCCGGATTGACCGGGATCTGGAAGCGGTTGTTGGCGAAGCCGGCGAATACGCTCAGGCGGGTGTTGTCGTTGACCAGATAGGTCAGGTCGGCGAAGGCCTTGCCCTGGTGGGTGTCGTCGTGCAGCGGCTTGCGCGAGGGGGTCGGATTTTCCAGGCCGACCTCGTTCTGGTCGTAGTTGCCGGTCAGGAACCAGCTCCAACGGCCCTGGTTGCCCCACCATGAGGCATTCGGATTGAGCTTGCCGAACGAGCCGGCAGTGAGGCCCGCGCTGCCACCATTGCCAAGTTCGGCGCCATTGCGCGTAGTGATGTCGACCACCGCAGCGGTGCGCTCGCCGAACTGCGCCGGCAGAGCGCCATCCATCAGGCGGATGCTCTTGATGGTGCGTGCATCCAGGGTCTGGCCAAAGCCGGAGATCGATTCGGGCAGCAGCACGCCGTTGATGCGGTACTGCAGGTTGGCGTGGTCGCCGCGCACATGCACGCCGCCGTACGAATCCTGGACCACGCCCGGCGCCTGCAACAGCACCTGGCTGAGTGGCGCAGACGCACCCAGCGGCTGCTTCTGGATGTCCTCGGCGGTGATCTGGTACTGGCTGCTGCCGATATCCGGCGACAGCATGTTGCGGGCCTGGTCGAGCTGAGCGTGGACGGTCACGGCGTCCAGGTCCTTGACCGGCGCGGAGGTGTCGTCGGCAGCTGCGGCGAAGGCGGGCAGGCTGGCCAGAGCCAGGGCGAGGGTGATGCCGGTAGCGAGCAGGGAGGGCTTCATGGCGATGGGCTGTGGAAGGGGCCGGTCGGGGAATGTGGAGTGTTACTTCGTAACAGTGCGTGGCGAATCATGCGCCTGCCGGGACGGCCATGGCCATGCGGTTTGTGGCCGATCGCGATGCCCTTTCCCCGGCGTTCAGCCATGTGCAGACCACGCCCGGCCCTTTGCGACAGCGGTCGGCTCTGCGACCATGAACGTCCCCCACTTCCGGAAGTCTGCAATGAGCCTGTCCGCCGTTTCGCCTGTCCCCGACCCTGCCGCGACCGCCGCTGGCGCTGCCTGGTCGCCGGAGAGCTGGCGTGGCAAGACCGCGCTGCAGATGCCGACCTACCCGGACCCGGTCGCGCTGGATGCGGCCCTGCACGAGCTGAAGCGGCTGCCGCCGCTGGTTACCTCGTGGGAGATCCTGGCGTTGAAGCAGCAGTTGGCCGAGGCGCAGGAGGGCAAGCGCTTCCTGCTGCAGGGCGGTGACTGCGCGGAGAATTTCAGCGACTGCGAATCGGGCACCATTTCCAACCGGTTGAAGGTGCTGCTGCAGATGAGCCTGGTGCTGGTGCACGGCCTGCGCCAACCGGTGATCCGCGTTGGGCGCTTTGCCGGCCAGTACGCCAAGCCGCGTTCGGCCGATACCGAAACCCGCGATGGCGTGACCCTGCCCAGCTACCGTGGTGACGTGATCAATGCGCCGGCGTTCACCGAAGCGGCGCGCCTGCCCGACCCGAAGCGGATGCTGCAGGCCCACGCGCATTCGGCGATGACGATGAACTTCGTGCGTGCGCTGATCGATGGCGGCTTCGCCGACCTGCACCATCCGGAGTACTGGAACCTGGAGTGGGTAAGCCACTCGCCGCTGGCCGCCGAGTACCAGAAGATGGTGGCCTCGATCGGCGATGCGGTGCACTTCATGGAGACCCTGGCCGGGGCCCGCGTGCACAACCTCAATCGCATCGATTTCTACACCTCGCACGAAGCGCTGCTGCTGCCCTACGAACAGGCGCTGACGCGGCAGGTGCCGCGTCAGCAGGGCTGGTTGAACCTGAGCACGCATTACCCGTGGATCGGCATGCGCACCGCTGCGCTCGATGGCGCGCACGTGGAGTACCTGCGCGGCGTGCGCAACCCGATCGCAATCAAGGTCGGCCCGTCGGTGACGCCGGACCAGCTGCTGCGCCTGATCGATGTGCTCAACCCGCATGATGAACCTGGCCGCCTGAGCTTCATCCATCGCATGGGTGCGGCGCAGATTGCCGGAAAGTTGCCGCCGCTGCTGGACGCGGTCAAGCGTGACGGTCGCCGTGTGCTGTGGGTATGCGATGCGATGCATGGCAATACCGAGAGCACTGCCAATGGTTTCAAGACGCGTCGTTTCGACAATGTGCGCGGCGAGGTTGAGATGTCGTTCGACCTGCATGCGGCCGCGGGCACGCGCCTGGGCGGCGTGCACCTTGAGCTGACCGGCGAGGATGTGACCGAGTGCACCGGTGGCGCGCGCGAGTTGACCGAGCGCGATCTGGAGCGTGCGTATCGTTCGACGGTGGACCCGCGGTTGAACTACGAGCAGTCGCTGGAGATCGCGATGGCGATCGTGCGCAAGCAGGAACAAGTGCGGTAAGGGTTTTTCGGCAGGGCTTGCAGCCCTGCACCTGCTACAAGCCAGATCAACGTCAAAGTCGGGCATTCCGGGGGATGCTGGGGCGGTGTCGGAGTGCGGGGACGCCGCAAGTACGTCCATGTAGGCTTGGCAGCCGCATCCATGCGGCTGACACCCCGCACTCCGACACCGCCCCACCTCTGACAGATTGCTGCGATCTGTCGGTGGGTGCCGACCGTTGGTCGGCACATCTGTCAGATATCGATACACACAAATGCGGTCAGATCTGTTCCAGCAGATCGCGGAAATCTGTCAAAGGCGGGGTGGGTCCGGTTGCGGGAGTGTCCGCGGCATGGATGCCGCGGCCAAGCCCCCA
>NZ_JASJSU010000075.1:0-20040 GCF_030237045.1 Stenotrophomonas maltophilia group sp. Smal17 | reverse complement strand
GGCCTGCAGGCGGTCACGACGCAGCAGGGCAGCCAGCAGGCCCAGCATCGCCGAGCTGGCAACACCGGCGATCGAGGTGCCGAACGCCACTGCAAGGCCCTGCACCGGCGAGGCCAGCGAGCCGCGGATGGCAGCCATGTCGGTCGCGCTCTGCAGGGCCAGGCCGGTGCCGCGCAGGGTATCCATCATGCCCAGCAGGGTGCCGAGCATGCCCAGCAGCACCAGCAGGCCGACCAGGTAAGGAGTGAGTACCGGCGCAGGCAGGGCGGTGCGCTCGCCTTCCACGCGCAGGCGCACGGCGTTGCGCAGGCCCACCGGCACGCGCTCCAGCCAGGGGGCCAGGCTTTCCTTCGCGCTGGACAGGTCGCTCAGCGCAGTGCGCAGGCCGTTGCTGGCCTGGCGGTAGCGGTACAGCTCCACGCCACCGGCGATGTAGCAGGCGGCGATGATCGCGGCCACCGCTGCCCCCAACGGATGCACCGAAACGTAGCCAATGCCGATCCAGCACACGGCCAGCAGGCCGACAAGGAAAACAACGACATGGAAAGCAGTTCTGGACATGGTGTTCCGGTCAGTGGGAGCGCAGGGCGTCTTGCAGCCCTTCGATCGGGTGGAAGCGCAGCTGCAGCTCGGCGAGCAGCAGGGTGCGCATGTCATGGCGGAAGGCCGCGCGCCAGCCCGGCTGGCCGTGCACGCGTTCAAAGCGGGCGCCGAGCACCGCCGGCGCAGTGGCCAGCAGGCTGTGCTCGCGCGGGGTGAGGGTCTGTTCCATCACCGCATCGACCTCTGCCAGCCGTGCCAGCTCGGGAGAAACCTGTACCAGCTGGTCGCGCAGGCGGCCGCGCAGGCGCCCGGTGGCGGTCTGGATGGCCTGCTGCAGCACCCGGTAGCGCTGGCGCAGCGAGGCGAAGTTGGGTGCGGTGGCGGCTTCGGCCAGGTCGAGCAGGCGCTCGGCCTCGGCATCCTCGCGGATCGAGGCCAGCAGGCTGGCGTGCGCGTGGGCGCAGTCGGCCAGTACGTCCTCGGCCGCTTCGGCGGCCTCACCCGGCTCGGGCAGGCGTCCGCCGAGCGCCCCGGACAGGGCCACGGCACGGCTCCAGTCCACCCACTGGCCGAGGCGATCGGTCAGGGCGGGACTGCTGGCCGGCATCGCGCCGTCGCTGAGACGGGCGAGCAGTCGGAGGAAGTCCGGTCCACCCAGGACCGGCTGCGCTGCGTTCGCCATCAAGGGGTTGGGGGCCAAAAACCGCTGATTTTACAACCAGATGATCCCGGCTGGATGAAGGCGCGGCGGCAAGGCAGGACCCGCAGGCGCGACAAGGCTTAGAATGACCGGCTGCACCCACCCGTTCGACCCTTGGAGTACCCCATGACTGTTGCGCAGTTCTATCCGATCGGCACCCCCGGACAGCCCTGGGGCGATGCGGAACGCGCACAGTGGCGGGCCCGCCAGCAGCGCCAGCGCAGCTACCACGACGATGTGGTGGCCGCCCTCGAGCGCCTGGATGACGGCATCTTCGATGTGATCCAGTACGGCCAGCTGGACTACGCCCCGGACCACTATCCGCTGTTCGCCGTGGTCAACCATGACTGGAACCCGGCACTGCCGGCCGCGCTGATCACCGGCGGCGTGCATGGCTACGAGACCAGCGGCGTGCATGGCGCCCTGCAGTTCCTGGAACAGCAGGCCGAGCGTTACCTGGGCCGGCTGAACCTGATCGTGGCGCCGTGCGTCAGCCCGTGGGGCTACGAGCGCATCCAGCGCTGGAACCCGGATGCGATCGATCCCAACCGCAGCTTCCGTGACGGTGGCCAGATCGAAGAGGCCGCCGCGCTGATGCGCTGGGTGGCCGAGCGCAAGCCGAACCTTTTGGTGCACCTGGACCTGCACGAGACCACCGACAGCGACCTGCAGGAGTTCGATCCGGCCCGCTGCGCCCGCGACGGCAAGCCGTTCGAGCGCGACACCATTCCGGACGGCTTCTACGTGATCGGCAACAGCGAAGATCCGCAGGCCGAGTTCCAGAAGGCGCTGATCGCCGCGGTTGCGCCGGTCACCCACATCGCCCCGGCCGATGCCGAAGGCAACCTGGTGGGCCTGCCGCTGCAGTCGCCGGGCGTGGTCTGGGGCGAGTCGCGCTCGATCGGCGCCTGCGCCGGCTTCACCGATGCGCGCTTTGCCACCACCACCGAGGTCTACCCGGACAGCCCGCGTACCAACCCGCAGGAATGCAACGACGCCCAGGTGGCGGCGGTGTGTGCGGGCCTGGATTTCGCCCTGGCCACGCAGTAACGCATCAGCGCGGGGCAGCGCCGGGTCATGCCCGGCGGGTCAGGCGTGACCTAGCCCAGCAGGATCACGCCCCACACCGTGCCGACCATCAGCAGCGCGGTGGTCTGGGCAGCGCTGCCCATGTCCTTGGCGTTCTTGGACAGCGGGTGGTGGTCAAGCGAGATGCGGTCGACCACTGCTTCGATGGCCGAGTTGAGCAGCTCCACCAGCAGGCTGATGAAGCAGACGGCCAGCACCACGGCCCGTTCGATCGTGCTGATGTCCAGCACGAACGCCGCGACCATCAGAAGTGCGTGCAGCAGCAACAGCTGCCGGAAGGCCGCTTCGCCCCGGAAGGTGGCGATGAAGCCGTCGCGTGAATGGATCAGCGTGTGGAAGATGCGGCGAAGGCCGGTCTTGCCATGCGGGTACTTGCCGCTGTCCCTGGGGTGAGGTGGCTGCATGCCGCTCCTGCCATGAATTGACCTCACGACAGGATGTGCAGGCGGGCGTCGGGAAAGCGTCGGACCCTCGTTAGCATTGCGCTCAGCCGGCGTAGTGCTGCGAAGGGCGGAGCCACCTAGCTACGCAGGAATAGCCGGGCGCGGCCGCTGGCGGTTCACTCCGCCGGGCTGCGTGAATCGCGGATCGAATAGATCACCGAGAAGATCTTCCAGCCATCTTCGGTGCGGATCAGCTGCCACATCTCCTTGCCCCAGTTAATCTTCGCCCCATCGTCCTGGAAGCTGTAGTCAAACGACACCGAGGCCACGTCGCCATCGGTGTCGATCTTCGTATTGAAGAATTTTTCCTCCCTCGGCTTCGGCGACGCCACGACTCCATCGATCAGCGCGATGAAATTATTGGCGGGAATCTTCCGCGCCTTGATCGCATCGGGCTTGGCCTTGCGGATGTCCTGCAGGCGCACATCCTCTGAAACGTACTGCCAGCCGATGTCTTCCGCCTTGTCCGAGAAGAACAGGCCCATGTAGGTCGGCTTGTCCTTGTTGATCAGCGAGGTGCGGAACGATTCGACGACCTGTTCGATGGCCTTGATGTCGGCGGCTGCATTCTGCGCGGCGTAGGCCGGCAGGCAGGCGGAGAAGCAGAGGGCGAAGACGGCCGTTCTGGCGGTTGACACGCGAAGTTCCTTCCTGGGTGATAGAGATGGGCGAGGGCATTGACCGGTGTATCCGGTTTCGAAAACAGGCGGCCTTTGCGACGCCAGCATGAGGGACGGCGTTGTGCAGGGTAGTGCTCTCCCGTGCCGCCGGGCCATGCCTGCCGGCCCCATCTTGACGTTCCCATTCACCAGGCGCAGGCTGCCCGAGCACGTTTCCTAACCAGAAGGAGACTTATGACCGCCACCGCTTCCCTGCACCCGGCGCCCGGCACCCCGGGCCGTTCCCGCCTCTGGAGCGTGTTCTGGCTGCAGGGCGTCATTCCCAGCAACATTCTGTGGGCCGTGGCGCTCTGGGCCCTGGCCAACGGGCGCACGCCGCTGCTGCTGGGGGTGTTTGCCGCCCTGCTGCTCTACACCGGCTGGATCATCCCTGCGGTCTGGCGGGCGGCGCCCAGCGCACACAATCCCAACCTGGGCGTGGCCGCGCGCGGGCTGACCGTGGCCTGGGGCCTGAACACCGTGCTGGTGATCTTCTTCCTGACCCTGCAGCTGGTGGGTCAATAGAACTGAACAGGCTCGCCGCCCCGGTCGAAGGCGGCGAAGCGGCCGATCTGACCGTCATGGATGGCATTGACCATCAGTTTCAGCGGGCGCGCGGCCTCATCACTGTTGGGGGCGAACCCGGCGCGGCCGTCCAGCGCGGCCACGAACACCAGGTCCCAGTCGATGCCGGTGGTGGTCGATTCAGCCGCCAGCGCCTGGAAGCTGGGCACTTCGGCGGGCAGCTTGTCCACGCACAGCACCGGCGACAGGGTGCCGCCCTCGCGGCGGTCATGCCGGTCGCGCTGGTCGTCGGTGGGCGATTCGGGCAGCTCGGCGCGCACGAATACGAACAGCAAGCGTTGCGGTTCAGCCTGCTGGCCTGCGGCGTGCAGCAGCTGCTGGAAATCGTTCATCATCATGAGGGTTGTCACACGCCCGCTGCACGGAAAGCCGCATGCTGCCACAACGCCTGCCGTGTGGGGCCGAAGACGATTGATTTAAGTCATGCCCATGGAACTGATGGCCGCGTACTCTGGCAATCGTTCCAGCAGACGAGGGTTTCCGGGCCGTTCCGGGCACAGGCAAGACGGTGGAGCAACAAGGTGGACCAGCCATGAGCCAACTCACCGACGGTTTCGGACGCAGCTTTCCGTACCTGCGCCTGTCGTTGACCGAAGCCTGCAACTTCCGTTGCAGTTACTGCCTGCCCGATGGCTACCAGGCCGATGGCCGCCCGCGCTTCCTGCAGGTGGATGAAATCGCGCGGCTGGTGCGCGCGTTCGCCGCGCTGGGCATGAGCAAGATCCGCCTGACCGGCGGCGAGCCCAGCCTGCGCAAGGACCTGGACGAGATCATCGCCACCGTGGCGGCGGTGCCGGGTATCCGCAAGGTGGCCATCACCACCAACGGCACGCTGCTGCCGCGGCGCCTGCCGGGCTGGCACCGGGCGGGGCTGACCGCGCTGAACGTAAGCATGGACAGCCTGCAGCGCGAGCGCTTCAAGGCCATTACCGGGCACGACCGCCTGCCGGAGATCGAGCAGGGCCTGGCCCTGGCGCAGGCACTGGGCCTGCCGGCGATCAAGCTCAATGCGGTGCTGCTGCGCGGCCTCAACGACGACGAGCTGCCGCAGTGGATGGACTACCTGCGCGACCGTCCCTTCAGCGTGCGCTTCATCGAACTGATGCGCACCGGCGACAACGAAGCCTATTTCCAGCGCCACCACCTGCGTGCCGACGTCGTGATCGAGCAGCTGCTGGCCGCTGGCTGGCACGAGCGCCCGCGGGCCGCCGATGCCGGTCCGGCGCGCGAGTTCGGGCACCCCGACCATCGCGGCAGCATCGGCATCATCGCCCCGTATTCGCGTGACTTCTGCAAGGGCTGCAACCGCCTGCGGGTGACCGCCAAGGGCGACCTGCGGCTGTGCCTGTTCGGCGAGTTCGGCGTGCCGCTGCGCCCGCTGCTGCAGAGCGACGATGACCATGACGCGCTGCTGGCGCGCATCACCACCCAGCTTGGCCTGAAAGCGGCCGGGCATGGCCTGCACCAGGGCCAGACCGGGCTCACCCCGCACCTGGCCTCCATCGGAGGATGAGCAACACGATGAGTGGGGAATTGAATGCGGCCTTCCATATGGCCGATGTCCGCGACAAGCGCATCACCCGCCGCCGCGCGGTGGCGGTGGGCGAACTGCATGCCGGCCCGGTGGCGTATCCGCTGATTGTCGAGCGCCGCCTGCCCAAGGGCGATGCGCTGGTGATGGCCGAGATTGCCGGCCTGCAGGGCGCCAAGATGGCCTCGATGCTGATGCCGCTGTGCCACCCGTTGCCGCTGGAGCTGGTGCAGGTGTTCTGCGCGCCGGTACCGGAACGGCAGGCGATCCGCGTGTGGTGCGAGTGCGCCAGCGAGGCGCGCACCGGCGTGGAGATGGAGGCACTGGCCGGCGTCAACGCGGCGCTGCTGACCCTGTACGACCTGAGCAAGCCGGTGGAACCGGCGCTGCGCATAGAAGGCATCCGCCTGCTGTTCAAGGAAGGCGGCAAGCGCGGTGTGTGGCTGCATCCCGATGGCATGGACGAGGCCGAGCGCGCGCGCTTCAAGCCGCGTGCACCGAAGGGTCTGGAGGGCGCGGCCTGCGCGGTGATCACGCTGAGCGATCGCGCCAGCGAGGGCACCTATGAAGATATCTCTGGCCCGACCCTGGTGACCGGTGTGAAAAAGCTGGGCGGTGAGGTTGTGGCCGCCGAGGTGCTGCCCGATGGCGTCGAGCCGTTGGCCGGCCGGCTGCAGGCATTGGCCGCCGAGGGCGTGCGCCTGTGCCTGTGCACCGGCGGTACC
The DNA here is from genome assembly GCF_030237045.1 of Stenotrophomonas maltophilia group sp. Smal17. Lineage (NCBI taxonomy): Bacteria > Pseudomonadati > Pseudomonadota > Gammaproteobacteria > Lysobacterales > Lysobacteraceae > Stenotrophomonas > Stenotrophomonas maltophilia group sp. Smal17. The sequence goes on along the minus strand of NZ_JASJSU010000075.1, from coordinate 13,765 downwards.
GGCTTGGGACCGCGTGACCTGACCCCGGAGGCGCTGCGTTCCTTGAACGCGCGGCCGGTGCATGGCCTGGCACAGATGGTGCGGGCGCTGAGCGCGCAGCACACGCCGATGGCCTGGCTGAGCCGTGCCGAAGTAGTGCAGCTGGGCGGCATGCTGGTGTTCGCGCTGCCGGGCAGCCCGAAGGCGGCGGCACAGTGCCTGGACATCCTGGCGCCGGTGCTGGGCCACGCGCTGGCGATGGTCGACGGTGGTGGCCACTGATGATTGCCTATAGCGAAGCCCTGCAGCACCTGCTGGACGCGGCCACGCCGCTGCCGGCCGAGCGCCTGCCGCTGCATGAGGCCGGCGGCCGCACTCTGGCCAGTGACGTCATCAGTGAGCAGTCGCTGCCGCCGTTCGACAATTCTGCGATGGACGGCTTTGCGCTGCGTGCCAACGGTGCTGCGTTCGATAGCGGTACCGAATTCACAGTGCAGGGCTGGCAGGCCGCAGGCGATGCCGGTGCCGAGGGCGGCGAGGGCGCCTGGGAAATCATGACCGGTGCACGCATGCCGTCCGGACTGGACACCGTGGTGCCGGTCGAGAACGTGGACATCCTCGCCAGCGAGGACGGCCGCCCGACCCGCATTGCCCTCAAGGCGCCGGCCAAGCCGGGCCAGCACGTGCGCCTGCGCGGGCAGGACGTGAGCGACGGCGAGCGCGTGCTGCAGGCCGGGCAGGTGCTGGATATCAACGCCCGCACCCTGCTGCACGCCATCGGCGTGGGTGAGGTGGCGGTGATGGCACGACCGAAGGCCGCTGTGATCGCCACCGGCAAGGAGCTGGTGACCGAGGCCGCGAAGGCGCTGGAATCGGGCCAGATCCGTGACAGCAACCGGCCCTATCTGGTCGGTCGCCTGCAGGCGGCCGGCGCCGAGGTGGTCTGGCAGGGCACGGTGGGCGATGACGTGGCCGCGTTCAACGCGGTGCTGGATCAAGCGCTGGCCGCAGGGGCTCAACTGCTGATCAGTACCGGCGCGGTGTCGGCCGGCCGCTACGATTTCGTTCCCGATGCGCTGCGTGGCCGCGGTGCGCACATCGTGTTCCACAAGGTGGCGATCCGCCCGGGCAAGCCGCTGCTGTTCGCGGTGCTGCCCAATGGTGCCCTGTATTTCGGCCTGCCGGGCAACCCGGTCTCGGCCGCCGTCGGCCAGCGCTTCTTCGTGGAGCCGGTGCTGCGCCGCCTGCTGGGGCTGGCGCCGGAAACCGTGTTGCAGCTGCCGTTGCAGGCCGACGTGCGCAAGCCGCCAGGCCTGCGCTTCCACGCGCGTGCGCGGGTGGAAATGGACGGGCAGGGGCGCCTGAGTGCGCGCGTGCTGTCCGGGCAGGAGTCGTTCCGTTTGATGTCCATGCTGCAGGCCAACGCCTGGGTGGTGCTGGAGGCCGAGGGAGACCTGGCCAACGCGGGCACCTACGTGCGCGTGCAGGGCTGGGGTCACCACGAACCGGTGCAGCTGGTGAGCCAGGAGTGATGATGAAACAGGTGAATCTGCAGTTGTTCGGTGCCTTTTCCGATCTGGATGCCAGCCGCGAAATCGCGCTCGACGTGGCCGGTGGCACTGTGGCCGATCTGCGCCAGGCACTGCGCGAGCTGTTGCCGGTGCGTTGGCCGGGTTTCTGCGCGGGCCTGCTGGATTACTCGGCATTCGCCGATCAGCAACGCGTGCTGCGCGACCACGAGGCACTGCCCGACGATGGCCGGGTGGCGATCCTGCCGCCGGTAAGCGGGGGCTGAGCCATGAGCGAGAAGATCATCGCGAAGGTGGTGGACCGCGTGCAGGCGGCGATCGATCCGGCCGAGGGCATCGCTGCGGTATCCGATCCGGGTTTCGGCGGCATCGATGTGTTCATCGGCAAGGTGCGCGACGTCAATATCGGCCGGCCGGTGACCGGCATCACCTATGACCTGTTCGAGCCGCTGGTGCTGAACGAGTTCAAGCGCCTGGCCGCGGACGTGGAGGCTGCGTTCGGGCCGAAACTGAAGCTGTATGTGGCCCATGCCAAGGGTCGCCTGGGTATCGGCGACGTGGCGGTGGTGGTGGCTGCCGGCAGCCCGCACCGTGACGAGGCCTTCCGTGCCTGCCGGCAGCTGATCGAAGCGGTCAAGCACCAGTGCCCGATCTGGAAGCAGGAGCACTACGAGGACGGCGACAGCGAGTGGAGCGAGGGGTGCAGTCTCTGCCATGCGGACAGCGAGCCCGCACATGCCCATGACCACGCGCACGACCACCACCACCATTGACGGCATCGTGCTGGCCGGCGGCCTGTCCAGCCGCATGGGCCGCGACAAGGCGTTGCTGCCGTGGCAGGGGCGCACGCTGCTGGAGCACATGCGCGGCCTGTTGTTGCAGGCTGGTGCCAAGCGGGTCTGGGTAAGCGGCGACTATCCGGCCTTCGGCGGCATCCCCGACCAGGTGGCGCGCTGTGGCCCGCTGGGCGGGCTCTACAGCGTGGCCACGCACATGCCCGATGGCCCGGCCTGGGTGGTGCCGGTGGATACGCCGCTGCTGCCCCCGCGCCTGTTACAGCAATTGCGTGACGGCCATCACGCTCCGTGCACGATCTTTACGGGCCACCCCCTGCCCATGTTGCTGAATATGGACGATGCTTGCCGGGCCGCGCTGGCATCGATGCTGGATGACCCCGACGGCCCGCGCTCGCTGCAGGCGCTGCAGCGCGGCTTGGGCGTGAACACCGTCGCCCTGGCCCCGGTTGACGAGGCCGGACTGGTCAACTGCAATACCCCCGAACAATGGGAGGATGTTGCGTCATGAAAGTGCAGTTGCAGGACCAGTCGGTACGGCTTCGCCTGGACGAGGCCGAGCTTGCGCGCCTGCTGGCCGGTGAATCGGTCGAGAACATGACCCGCTTTGGCGGCATCGAAGGCTGGGGCATGGCGGTCTCGCTGCATGCCGGTGAGCAGCCCGTGCTGCTGGACGGCGGCACCTTCTGCCGCCTGGTGCTGCCGCGCATTGCGGTCGAAGCACTGGCGGCACGCCTGCCGTGCCGGGATGGCCTGCCATTCGACATCGCCCTGGAAGATGGCAGCCAGCTTCAACTCCAGTTCGATGTCGATGTGCGCGACAGCGTGCGCCAGCGCGGGGTGACCCGCCGCAGCGCGGCTTCATCGGTTTGACATTTGTCAGGGGCAGGGTGGAAACCCGTTCCTGATTGATCCAGATCAACCCCGTCGTCCGTGCTGCACGGCCTAATGGCTGCATGACGACGGGTTACAACTTGAAACGCAGTACCCACGTCATTCCACAGCCTTGGAGCCATGTATGACCGTCGGTAGCGATCCTGTTGTCCGCAGCACCTCCCGTCCGGGTCGCGTCATCAGCGACTGGACGCCGGAAGATCCCGGTTACTGGGAGCGCACCGGCAAGCGGGTCGCTACCCGCAACCTGGTCATCTCGATTCCCTCGCTGCTGCTGGCCTTCTCGGTCTGGGTGCTGTTCTCGGCGGTGTCGATCAGCCTGCCGAAGATCGGCTTCAATTTCAGTACCGACCAGCTGTTCTGGCTGGTGGCACTGCCCAGCCTGTCCGGCGCGACCCTGCGCATCTTCTATTCGTTCGTGATTCCGATCTTCGGTGGCCGCCGCTGGACGGCGCTGTCCACCGCCTCGCTGCTGGCGCCGACGATCTGGCTGGGCTTTGCGGTGCAGGACCCGGCCACGCCGTACTGGGTGTTCGTGGTCATCGCCATCCTGTGCGGATTTGGCGGTGCGAACTTCTCGTCGTCGATGTCCAACATCTCCTTCTTCTACCCCAAGCAGAAGCAGGGCCTGGCGCTGGGCTTGAATGCCGGCCTGGGCAATGTGGGTGTGTCGGTGGCGCAGGCGGTGATTCCGCTGGTGATCACCGTGGGCGTGTTCGGTGCGCTGGGTGGTGCGCCGCAGCCCACGGTGGAGGGCGGGGCGTCGCTGTTCGTGCAGAACGCAGGTTTCATCTGGGTGCCGGCGATCGCGATCTGTGCGGTTGCGGCCTGGTTCGGAATGAATGACCTGACCAGTGCGCGCTCGTCGTTCTCCGAGCAGGCGGTGATCTTCCGCCGCAAGCACAACTGGCTGATGTGCTGGCTGTACATCGGCACCTTCGGTTCCTACATCGGCTTCTCGGCCGGCTTCCCGATGCTGGTGAAGAGCCAGTTCCCGGATGTGAATCCGCTGGCCTACGCCTTCATCGGCCCGCTGCTGGGCGCGTTGATGCGCTCGGTGGGCGGCAGCCTGGCCGACCGCTGGGGCGGCGCGCGCCTGACCTTCTGGGTGTTCGCGCTGATGATCGCCGCCGTCTTCGGGGTGCTGCACTTCCTGCCCAGCCACGGCCAGGGCGGCAACTTCCATGGCTTCCTGCTCAGCTTCATGGCGCTGTTCGTGCTCAGTGGCATCGGCAACGGCACCACCTTCCGCATGATCCCGGTGATCTTCCGCACCCTGCACGAGCGCTGGTCGGCCAACGACAGCGCCGAAGGCAAGGCGGCGGCCGCGCACCAGGCCAGCATCGAGTCGGCCGCGGTGGTCGGCTTCTCCGGTGCGATCGGCGCCTATGGCGGCTTCTTCATCCCCAAGAGCTACGGCTCGTCCATCACCTTGACCGGCAGCCCCGACATGGCGCTGTACGGATTCGTTGTTTTCTACATCACCTGCCTGGCCGTGACCTGGTGGTGGTACTACCGGCGCGGTGCCGAGACACCCTGCTGACAACTTGAAAACGCACCGCAGCCAATGAACACCACAGCCACGTTGCAGATGTCCGCAAAGGGAGACCCCCGATGAGTTATTTCCTTGATCGCTTGCAGTTCTTCAAGCGTGACCCCCAGTCTTTTGCCGATGGCCATGGATTTGCCAAGAGCGAGGGCCGCGACTGGGAAAACAGTTACCGCGCCCGCTGGCAGTACGACAAGGTCGTGCGCTCCACCCACGGCGTCAACTGCACCGGCTCGTGCAGCTGGAAGATCTACGTCAAGAACGGCCTGGTCACCTGGGAAACCCAGCAGACCGACTACCCGCGCACCCGCCCGGACCTGCCCAACCATGAACCGCGTGGCTGCCCGCGTGGCGCCAGCTATTCCTGGTACCTGTACAGCGCCAACCGGCTGAAGTACCCGCTGATCCGCGGCACGCTGCTGCGCCTGTGGCGCGAGGCGCGCAAGAGCAAGGCCCCGGTTGATGCCTGGGCCAGCATTGTCGAGGACAAGGAAAAGGCGCGTTCGTACAAGAGCCGCCGCGGCATGGGTGGCTTCGTACGGCTGCAGTGGGAAGAGGCCAACGAGATCATTGCGGCCTCCAACCTGTACACGGTGAAGCAGTACGGCCCGGACCGCGTGGTCGGCTTCTCGCCGATTCCGGCGATGTCGATGGTGTCCTACGCGGCCGGCGCACGCTATCTGTCGTTGCTGGGCGGCGCCTGCCTGTCCTTCTACGACTGGTACTGCGATCTGCCGCCGGCCTCGCCGCAGATCTGGGGCGAGCAGACCGACGTGCCCGAATCGGCGGACTGGTACAACAGCCGCTACATCATCGCCTGGGGCTCGAACGTGCCGCAGACGCGCACGCCCGACGCGCATTTCTTCACCGAGGCGCGCTACAACGGCACCAAGACGGTGGCGATCTGCCCGGACTATTCCGAGCTGGCCAAGCTGACCGACCACTGGCTGCACCCCAAGCAGGGCACCGACGCGGCACTGGCCTTCGCCTTCGGCCACGTGATCCTGCGCGAGTTCCATGTCGATTCGCCTTCGCAGTACTTCCAGGACTACTGCCGCCAGTACTCGGACATGCCGATGCTGGTGCGCCTGGAACGTCGCGACGATGGCCGGCTGGTCCCGGGCCGCTTCCTGCGCGCCAGTGAACTGGGCGGGCTCGGCGAAGCCAACAACCCCGACTGGAAGACCCTGGCCTATGACGAAACCAGTGGCCAGATCGTGGTGCCGAACGGCTCGATCGGCTTCCGCTGGGGCGAGAAGGGCCGCTGGAACATTGAAGAGAAGGCCAGCAACGGCGCCGATACGCGCCTGCAGCTGAGCCTGTCTGAAACCCACGACGGCATCGAGGCGGTGAGCTTCCCGTACTTCGGTGGCATCGAGACCGACGGCTGGACCGCAGCACCGGCCGATGACGTGCTTGACCGCAACATCCCGGTGCGTCGCCTGGCCCTGGCCGACGGCGGCCAGACCCTGGTGGCCACGGTCTACGACCTGCTGCTGGCCCAGTACGGCGTGGACCGTGGCTTCGGCGGCGGCAACGTGGCGCGCAGTTTCGACGACAAGGTGCCGGGCACCCCGGCCTGGCAGGAACGCATCACCGGCGTGTCGCGTGCGGAAGTGATCGAGATCGCCCGCGAATTCGCGCGTACCGCCGACAAGACCCATGGCCGCTCGATGATCATCGTCGGCGCGGGCATGAACCACTGGTTCCACAACGACATGAACTACCGCGGCCTGATCAACATGCTGATCATGTGCGGTTGCGTGGGCCAGACCGGTGGCGGCTGGGCGCATTACGTGGGCCAGGAAAAGCTGCGCCCGCAGACCGGCTGGCAGCCGCTGGCGTTCGGCCTGGATTGGAGCCGCCCGCCGCGGCACATGAACGGCACCTCGTTCTTCTACTTCAACACCGGGCAGTGGCGCTACGAGAAGCTGCAGGTGGACGAGCTGCTCTCGCCGTTGGCCGATGCCCGCAAGTACAGCGGCAGCCTGGCCGACCTCAACCTGCGCGCCGTGCGCATGGGCTGGTTGCCGAGCACGCCACAGCTGGACCGCAATCCGCTGCAGCTGGTGCGGGAGGCTGAAGCGGCCGGCATTGCCCCGGCCGACTACGCGCTGGGCAAGTTCAAGGACGGTTCGCTGGACTTCGCCTTCGCCGACCCGGATGCGCAGCAGAACCACCCGCGCATGATGTTCATCTGGCGCTCGAACCTGCTCGGTTCGTCGGGCAAGGGCCACGAGTACATGCTGCGGCATCTGCTCGGCACGCGCCATGGCCTGCAGGGCAAGGACCTGGGCGAGATGGGCGCGATCAAGCCGGAGGAGGTGAAGTGGCGTGACGAGGCACCGGAAGGCAAGCTGGACCTGCTGGTCACGCTCGACTTCCGCATGTGCACCACCGCGCTGTACTCGGACATCGTGCTGCCGACCGCAACCTGGTACGAGAAGGACGATCTCAATACCTCGGACATGCACCCGTTCATCCATCCGCTGTCCAAGGCGGTGGATCCGGCGTGGGAATCGCGCAGTGACTGGGAGATCTTCAAGGAGGTCGCCCGCACCGTGAGCGAGATGGCGCCGGGTGTGCTGGGCGTGGAAAAGGACCTGGTGCTGGTGCCGACCCTGCATGACACGCCCAACGAACTGGGCATGCCGTTCGGCGTGGCCGACTGGAAGAAGGGCGAGTGCGAGGCCATCCCGGGCCAGACCATGCCGTCGATGACGGTGGTGGAGCGCGACTACCCGAACCTGTACCGCAAGTTCACCTCGCTGGGCCCGCTGCTGGACAAGCTGGGCAACGGCGGCAAGGGCATGAGCTGGGACACCAGGCACGAGGTCGAATTCCTCGGCAAGCTCAACCACACCGTGCACGACGAGGGCGTCAGCCACGGCCGCCCGGCCATCTCGACCGCGATCGACGCGGCCGAAGTGATCCTGCACCTGGCGCCGGAAACCAATGGCCACGTGGCAGTGAAGGCCTGGGAGTCGCTGGGTACCTTCACCGGCCGTGAGCATACCCACCTGGCGGTGGGCAAGGAGCACGAGGCGATCCGCTTCCGTGACATCCAGGCGCAGCCGCGCAAGATCATCTCTTCGCCGATCTGGTCGGGGCTGGAAGACGACAACGTCAGCTACAACGCCGGCTATACCAACGTGCACGAGCTGATTCCGTGGCGCACGGTGACCGGTCGCCAGCAGTTCTACCAGGACCACGAGTGGATGATCGACTTCGGCGAAGCCTTCATGGGCTACCGGCCGCCGGTCAACACGCGCACGGTGGAGCCGCTGCTGAACCAGCGCCCGAACGGCAACAGGGAGATCGTGCTGAACTGGATCACCCCGCACCAGAAGTGGGGCATCCACAGCACCTACAGCGACAACCTGATCATGCAGACGCTGTCGCGCGGTGGCCCGATCGTGTGGTTGAGCGAGGATGACGCGCGCAACGCTGGCATCGTCGACAACGACTGGATCGAGCTGTTCAACGTCAACGGTGCGATCGCCGCGCGTGCGGTGGTCAGCCAGCGCGTGATGCCGGGCATGGCGATGATGTACCACGCCCAGGAACGCATCATCAATGTGCCGGGTTCGGAGATTTCCGGTACCCGCGGCGGCATCCACAACTCGGTGACCCGCATCGTGCTCAAGCCGACCCACATGATTGGTGGCTACGCGCAGCTGGCCTATGGCTTCAACTACTACGGCACCTGCGGTACCAACCGCGACGAGTTCGTGATCGTACGCAAGATGGACAAGGTCGACTGGCTGGATGGTGAGGCTGTTCCTGCGGCTGCGAAGGAGGTGGTGTGATGAAGGTCCGTGCACAGATCGCGATGGTGCTGAACCTGGACAAGTGCATCGGCTGCCATACCTGCTCGATCACCTGCAAGAACGTCTGGACCTCGCGCGAGGGCGTCGAGTACGCCTGGTTCAACAACGTGGAAACCAAGCCGGGCATCGGCTACCCGAAGGAGTGGGAGAACCAGGACAAGTGGAACGGCGGCTGGGTGCGCACCCGCGCCGGCAAGCTGGTGCCGCGTGCCGGTGGCCGCTGGCGGATGCTGGCCAAGATTTTCGCCAACCCGGACCTGCCGCAGATCGACGACTACTACGAGCCGTTCGACTTCGACTACCAGAACCTGCACACCGCCAAGGACAGCCAGCACCAGCCCACCGCGCGGCCACGCTCGCTGATCAGCGGCGAGCGCATGCAGAAGATCGAGTGGGGCCCGAACTGGGAGGAAATCCTCGGTTCGGAGTTCAGCAAGCGCTCGCGTGACTACAACTTTGACCAGGTGCAGAAGGAGATCTACGGCGCCTTCGAGAAGACCTTCATGATGTACCTGCCACGCCTGTGCGAGCACTGCCTGAACCCGGCGTGCGTATCGGCGTGCCCGTCGGGCGCGATCTACAAGCGCGAGGAAGACGGCATCGTGCTGATCGACCAGGACAAGTGCCGTGGCTGGCGCATGTGCGTGTCGGCCTGCCCGTACAAGAAGATCTATTACAACTGGAAGAGCGGCAAGTCGGAGAAGTGCATCTTCTGCTACCCGCGCATCGAGATGGGCGAGCCGACCGTGTGCTCGGAGACCTGCGTGGGCCGCATCCGCTACCTGGGCGTGATGCTGTACGACGCCGACCGCATTGCCGAGGCCGCCTCGGTGGCCGCCGAGAAGGACCTGTACCAGGCGCACCTGGACATCTTCCTGGACCCGAACGACCCGGCGGTGATCGCTGCCGCGCGCAAGGAAGGCATTCCGGACAGCTGGCTGGACGCGGCCAAGCAGTCGCCGGTGTACAAGCTGGCCATCGACTGGAAGCTGGCGCTGCCGCTGCACCCGGAATACCGCACGCTGCCGATGGTCTGGTACGTGCCGCCGCTGTCGCCGATCCAGTCGGCGGCCGAGCGTGGCCGGGTGGGCATGAGCGGCGAACTGCCGGACGTGGCCTCGCTGCGCATCCCGATGCGCTACCTGGCCAACCTGCTGACAGCCGGTGACGAGGCACCGGTTGTGCGCGCGCTGCAGCGGCTGATGGCGATGCGTGCCTGGCGCCGGGCCAAGAACGTGGACGGCGTGGAAGACACCGCGGTGCTGGAGCAGACCGGGTTGAGCATTGCCCAGGTGGAAGAGATGTACCGCTACCTGGCCATCGCCAACTACGAGGACCGTTTCGTGATTCCGACCGGCCACCGCGAATATGCCAACGATGCCTTCGGCGAACGCGGCGGCTGTGGCTTCACCTTCGGCAACGGCTGCAACGGTGACAGCCCGGCCGACCTGTTCGGCCAGCGCAGCACCAGCACGTTCGTGGTGGACAAGGGGCCCAACCACCGTCGCAAGGAGGTGGTGTGATGAGCGTGCTCAAGCTGGTCGGGGTGCTGCTGGACTACCCCCGTGAGGAATTGTGGCAGCACGGCGAGGAACTACTCGCCGCCTGCGACGACCCGGCGCTGAACGCCGCCCGCCGCCAGCAGCTGCGCAGCTTCGTGCAGCAGCTGCTGGGCACCGATGCGCTGGATGCGCAGGCCGCGTGGCTGGCCAGTTTCGACCGTGGTCGTTCGATGAGCCTGCTGCTGTTCGAACACATCCATGGCGAATCGCGTGATCGCGGCCAGGCCATGGTCGATCTGGTCGAGACGTACCGCCGCAACGGCTTCGAGCTGGACGCACGCGAGCTGCCGGACTACCTGCCGCTGCTGCTCGAGTTCCTGGCCCATCGGCCCGGCAGCGAGGCCCGTGAGTGGCTGCACCACATCGGCCACATCGCCGGGATGCTGGCTGCACGTGCCGCCGAGCGCGAGCTGCCGCATCGGGTGCTGTTCGAGATCCTGGTCGAAGCCGGCGACGGCAAGGCCGATCTGCAGGCGCTGCGCCAGCGTGCCAGTGAAGAAGTCCGCGACGATACCGCCGAGGCCATGGACCGCTTGTGGGAGGAAGAGGCGGTGCGCTTCGGCGCCGAAGCCCCTGCCGAAGACTGCAAGCCGCCCGTGCGTTCGCCGGCCCGTCCTTCGCATCGAGAGGTCCAGCCATGAGTTACTCCCTGCATCAATTCGCCTTCCAGTACTACCCGTACATCGCCGTGGCGGTGCTGCTGATCGGCAGCTGGGCCCGTTATGACAAGGCCATGTACACCTGGCGCACCGGCTCCAGCCAGATGCTGTCGGACAAGGGCATGCGGATCGGCAGCAACTGCTTCCACATCGGCATTCTGGCCATCCTTGGTGGGCATCTGGTCGGCCTGCTGACCCCGCATGCGGTGTACGAGCACTTCATCACCTCCTCGCAGAAGCAGATGCTGGCGATGGTGGTGGGTGGTGTGTTCGGCGCGCTGTGCTTCATCGGCATCAGCATCCTGCTGGTACGCCGCCTGTTCAATGCGCGCGTGCGTGCCACCGGCAGTTTCGGCGACACCCTGGTGCTGGTGCTGCTGTTCGCCCAGCTGTGCCTGGGCCTGTACAGCATCCGCATTTCGGCCGGCCACCTGGACGGCGGGGTGATGGTGCAGCTGGCCGAATGGGCCCAGCACATCGTGACCTTCCGTGCCGGTGCCGCCGACTACATTGAAGGCGTCAGCTGGGTCTACAAGATGCACATCTTCCTGGGCCTGACCCTGTTCCTGATCGCGCCGTTCACCCGCCTGGTGCACGTGTGGAGCATCCCGATCAGCTACCTGTGGCGGCCCTACCAGGTGGTGCGCCGGCGCCAGGCCACGCTGCGCTACGGGCCGCGGGAGTAAGCCATGGGCAGCCTGCCGAGATTCCTGCCGATCACCGTGATCGACTCCGCCGCACCGGTACCTGCCGAGGCGCATTCGCACCACCACGATGCGGCGGAGCAGGGGCCGCGTTCGCTCGGGCAGCCGGCACCGTGCCGGCTGTTCGTGGACGACATTGCCATCAGCGAGGCCGAGATCGCCCGCGAGATGCAGCACCATCGGGCGATGCGCCCGGAACAGTCACGCGCCGAGGCGGCGCGTGCACTGGTGGTGCGCGAGTTGTTGAGGCTTGAGGCGCAGCGGCTGGGGCTGCAGGCGCCCGAGGGTGGCCGGGTCAGCGATGAAGAAGTGCTGATCCAGCAACTGCTGGAAGATGCGATCGAGGACCGTGTGCCAACCGACGAGGACTGCCGCCGTTACTTCGAGCAGAACCCGGAGCGCTTCCGCTCGCCTGATCGCGTGCGCCTGCGCCATATCCTGCTGGCCGCACCGGCCGACGACGTGGCCGGGCGGTTTGCCGCACGCACCGAGGGCGAGCGGCTGGTGGGGCTGCTGAAGGAATCGCCGCACTTGTTCGCCGATTTCGCCCTGCGCCATTCGCGTTGCCCCTCCAGCAGCGAGGGCGGTGACCTTGGCTGGTTGCAGCGGGGCCAGACCACGCCGGAGTTCGATCGCCAGGTGTTCCGCTTGCGCGAAGGCCTGGCCGGCTTCCCGGTGGAATCGCGCTGGGGCTACCACTTGGTCTGCATCGACGCCCGTGAAGAAGGCCAGCCGCAGCCGTTCGAGGTGGTGCTGCCGCAGCTGCGTGAGTACCTGGAACTGCAGGTGCGCCAGCGCGAAGTGCAGGCCTACCTGCTGCAGCTGCAGGAACGCTATCCGGTGCGCGGGCTGGAAGAGATCGAAGCTGAAGCGGATATCGGCTGACCCATCGTGAACGAGGAGACTCCATGAACCAGGCTCTTGCCCCCGCCAGTGCCGGGCAGCAGCAGCGTGCGCTGTGGCTGAGCACTTTCGCTTTTACCGTGTGTTTCGCCGTGTGGATGATCTTCTCGATCATCGGCATCCAGATCAGCCAGCAGCTCGGACTGAACGACACCGAGTTCGGCCTGCTGATCGCCACCCCGGTGCTCACCGGTTCGGTCAGCCGCGTGTTCCTTGGCATCTGGTCCGACCAGTTCGGTGGCCGCAAGGTGATGGTGCTGGTGATGCTGTGTGGCGCCGTGGCCACCTGGATGCTGACCTATGCGCAGACCTACACCCAGTTCCTGTTCGCTGCGCTGTGCGTGGGCATCGCCGGTGGCAACTTCTCGGTCGGCGTGGCCTACGTGTCGAAGTTCTTCCCGGCCAGCAAGCAGGGCACCGCGCTGGGCATCTTCGGTGCCGGCAACATCGGTTCGGCGGTGACCAAGCTGCTGGCGCCGCTGGTGATGGTGGCCGCCGGCTGGACCATGGTGGCCAAGGTCTGGGCAGTGGCGCTGGCCGTCACCGCCGTGTTGTTCTTCCTCTTCAGCAAGGAAGACCCGTCGCTGGAACAGCGCCGCCGCGAAGGCGTGAAGCCGGTGCCGTTCGCCGAGCAGATGGCACCGCTGAAGAACCTGCAGGTGTGGCGGTTCTCGCTGTACTACTTCTTCGTGTTCGGCGGCTTCGTGGCGCTGGCGTTGTGGCTGCCGCACTACCTGGTGGGGGCCTATGGCATGGACGTGGGCACCGCCGGCATGCTGGCGGCGTGCTATTCGATCCCGGCCAGCCTGTTCCGCGTGGTCGGTGGCTGGATGTCGGACAGGATGGGCGCGCGCCGGGTGATGTACTGGACCTTCGGTGTCTCGGCCATCTGCACCTTCCTGCTGGCCTACCCGGACACCGAGTACGTGGTGAAGGGCATTCACGGCCCGATCCACTTCCACCTGGCCATCGGCGTGGTGCTGTTCACCGTGCTGGTGTTCGTGCTGGGCTTCTTCATGTCGCTGGGCAAGGCCGCGGTCTACAAGCACATCCCGGTGTACTACCCGGATCGCGTCGGCGCGGTCGGTGGCGTGGTCGGCATGATCGGCGGCCTCGGCGGCTTCATCCTGCCGATCGTGTTCGGTGCGCTGAACGATGCGCTGGGCATCTGGAGCAGCTGCTTCATGCTGCTGTTCGTGCTGGTGGCCGCTGCACTGGCCTGGATGCATTTCGCCATCCGCCGCATGGAGCGCCGCCACTTCCCGCAGATCGACCGCGAGACCGATCTGCCTGAAGCCATCGATGCCGCCGCGGCCGATCGTGCGCGCGGCAGGTGAACGGGGTTGCCGGCCAGCGGCCGGC
>NZ_JASJSU010000074.1:0-20060 GCF_030237045.1 Stenotrophomonas maltophilia group sp. Smal17 | reverse complement strand
TCAACAGCAGTCGCGCAAGCTCGACGCTACAGAACGGCCCGGGCCTGCAGTGCGATGCGGTTGCCTTCGCTGTCGCGGATCTCGGCCACGCGCCAGTCGCCGGCGTCGGCCGGGCCGAAGCGCAGTTCGGCGCCGGCCTGCAGCGCACGGTCGAGGCTGGCCTCAAGATCATCGACACCGATATAGAGGCGCGCGCCCTGTTCGGAGGGCAGGTAGTCCGCCCCCTGCACCAGCGACAGGCTGGCACCCGTCGCGTCATCCGAGAACGGCAGGTAGGCCATGTGGCAGTCATGCAGCAGGATCGGCTCGTCCACCACCACCTGCAGCCATTGCTGGTAGAAGGCGATGGCACGGGCCAGGTCACTGGCGGGGATCTCGACATGCAGGATCGGGTTCACGGGTTTTCCTCGCGCGGCGCAGTCAGATGATGCGCAGGGTAATCGCCTTCAGTACCGCACGGGTACGATCGCGGGTACCAAGCTTGTCGAGAATGGCGGAAACATAGTTCTTCACCGTGCCTTCGGCCAGGAACAGGCTGCGCGCGATCTCCTTGTTGCTGTAGCCGCCAGCCAGCAGGCGCAGGATCGCCACTTCGCGTTCGCCGAAGGTATCGCTGGGGGGCGCTTCGTCGTGAAAGCGGTAGCGCGCGCGCACCGGCTCGGTGCTGACCGGCATCAGCAGCGTCTCGCCGGCGGCGACGCGCTCGATCGCCTCACGCAGGTCGGCCGGCGCGGCGTCCTTCAGCAGGAAGCCCTGTGCACCAGCCTCGCTGGCACGCAGCAGCAGGTCACTCTCATCGAAGGTGGTCAGCAGCAGCAGCGGCGTGGCATCGCCACGTGCGCGCAGCTGGCGCAGCGCCTCGATCCCATCCAGACCGGGCATGCGGATGTCACTGAGCACCACGTCCACCGGCTGCGTGGCCAACGCGTCCAGCAGGGCCTGGCCGTCCTCGGCCTCCAGCACCACCTCCACCCCCAGCCCCTGCAGCAGCGCACGCAGGCCGGCGCGGACCAGCGCCTGGTCGTCGGCCAGGGCAACGCGGATCGCGGCGCCGCTCATGCCGGCAACCATGCGGTCAGGTGCATGCCGCCCTGTGCGGTGCGCGCCAGTTCCAGCTGACCGCGCACCGCAGCCAGACGCTCGCGCATGCCGGCGATGCCATTGCCCTCGCGGATGCGCTCACTGCGCTGGCCATCATCACGGATATCAATACGCAACCGGGATTCCTCTTCGTTGATCGCCAGCCATACGGTGCCTGCGTTGCCATGCCGGGCCGCATTGGTCAGCGCTTCCTGCACCAGCCGCAGCACAGTCTCGGCCATCAGCGGATCGGTCACGCGCACGCCCTCGCCGATCCGCAGTTGCAGCTTCGGCCGTGGGAAGGGTGCGGCCAGCGCGTGCAGTGCGGTGGCCAGATCGAGGCCGCGATCATCGCGCATCGATTGCACCACCTGGCGGATGTCAGCCAGCAGTTCGCCCGACAGCTGCTCGGCCAGCACCAGGCCGTCGCGCCCGGCCAGCGCAGGATCAGCCGCCAGCGCACGCAGGTTCAACCGCATCGCGGTGAGCTTGTGGCCCGCTACATCGTGCAGTTCGCGCGCCAGGCGCAGGCGCTCGGCATCGCGGGCGCTGTCGGCCAGCAATGCGCGCGTGGCCAGAAGATCCGCGTTGACCCGGGCCAGGTCATCGCGGGCCAGGGCCGTGCTGCGTGCGTAGTGTGCGGTCAGTGCGGCGAACGCCTGGAAGCCGCCGTACAGCAGCACCACCAGCAGCGGCTGGCTGAAGCCACTGTGGCGCAGCACCGCATACATCGCCAGGTTGGCCAGCAATGCGACACCCAGCACGAAGCGCGGCGGCCAGTGCTCGGCCAGCTGCGCGACCAGCACCACCAGCAGCACGGGGGCGGTGCCGGTGCGCGGCTGCAACGCGACCAGGGCGACCGCCAGCAGCGCCTGCAACACGGCAGCGACCGCACGCACACGCGACGGCATCGACGCCCAGCCGTGCAGCACGAACAGCAACAGGAACCCAGCAAGCAACAGCAGGCTGGGGGCGGCCTCGCCGCGCTGCACCGCGAATGACAGGCCGACCGCCAGCACGGTCACCAGACCGGCAAGGCTGAGCGGACGCAACAGGTGGCGGAGCAGGCTGGGCATGGCCAGATGCTGACGGCCGCGCCTGCCGTCGGCAATGGGTCCAGCGCAGAAAGTGACTTCTGGCACGTCGAATCGATGACCACTGGCCCTGAAACCGGCCCCACGCCCCGCGCAGACTGACCCCACTCCACAACACACCGCCCACTTCCGGAGCCACTGCCATGATCCGCACCGCCCTGCTCAGCACCGTCCTGACCGCCCTGGCCCTGGCTGGCGGCGCCCACGCCGCCGATCTGGCCGTGACCGTACACGATGTCCGCGTGCAGACCGGCACGCTGCGCGTTGCCCTGGTCGACAACGCCACCGCCTGGGACGGCAAGGCGGCGCCCGTGCAGGCGCAGCAGGCCAGGCCCAGTGGCGACAGTGCCCACTTCGTATTCAAGAACGTGCCGGCCGGCAGCTACGCGGTGCTGCTCACCCACGACGAGAACGACAACGGCAAGCTCGACACCAACCTGGTCGGCATGCCTGTGGAAGGCTACGGCTTCAGCAACAACCCGCAGGTGATGCGCAAGCCGACCTTCGACGAAGCGCGCGTCAACGTGCCGGCCGCTGGTGCCGCCATCGACATCACCCTGCGCTGATTCCTGCATCCAGACCCGAGGCCATCATGGACCGTCGCCGCTTCCTTCGTACCCTGCTCAGCAGCAGTGCCTGCCTGGCGCTTGGCGCCACCGCCCTGCGCAGCGCACCCGCCTTCGCCGGCGACCCTGCGCACTTCGCGCAGGGCCTGCAGGAGCACCCGTGGCTGCTCGGCTGGCGCAGCGTCAGCAGTGAAAGTCTCGGCCCGGCCACCGTGCAGTTGCAGGGCCGGCTGCCGGCCGGGCTGGCCGGTACGCTGTACCGCAATGGCCCGGCCTGGACCGAGCGCGATGGCTTCCGCTACGACCACTGGTTCGACGGCGACGGCATGGTGCATGGCTGGCGCTTCAACGGCGATGGCAGCCTGACCCATCACGGGCGCATGGTAGCTACGCCGAAGTTCAGCCGTGAGCAGAAGGCCGGCCGCTTCCAGTACCCCGCTGCGGGCACCAGCGTCCCCGGTGCACTGGCGGTGCGCAACAACGACGATGCCAACGTCGCCAACACCTCGGTGACGATGATCAACGGCCGCCTGTTCGCGCTGTGCGAATCCGGCTCGGCGTTCGAGGTGGACCCCGATTCGCTGCAGACCCTCGGCCCGGTCACCTGGCGCCCGGACCTGGCCGCGCTGCCGTTCTCCGCGCATCCCCTGCCCGACCGCGATGGCAGCGTATGGAACTTCGGCTCGATCAGCCTGATGGGGGGCCACGGCCTGCTGGTCTGGCACATCGGCAAGGACGGTCAGCTGCGCAGCGCCAACGTGATCGAAACACCCGAGCATGGCTATCTGCATGCCTTCGCGATGACCGGACAGCATCTCGTTTTCGTGCTGATGCCGTTCGACTTCACCGGCACCGGCGGCAGCTTCTTCGAACGCATGCAGTTCGCACCGCAGCGCGCGGCGCGCATCGCGGTGGTCGCCAAGGATGCGCCGGACAAGGCGCAATGGTTCGAGGCGCCATTCGCAGCGATCTACCACTTCGGCGATGCGTTCACCCGCGACGGCGGCATCGTGCTGCGCGCGGTGCGCCACGACGACATCAACGAAGCGCGCTCACCGATGAAGGAAGCAATGGCCGGCGATGGGGCACATGCGGCCAATAGTGGTGCCAGCCTGGTCGAGCTGCACCTGGACCTGCGCCGTGGCCAGGCGCGCTGGGAGTCGCTGGGCATCAGCGCGGTGGAGTTTCCGCTGTTCGATCCGCGCTCGGCCAACACCCGTGGTGCGCGGCTTTACGCGCCCACCATCGATGGTCCGGCCAACGCGCCCTACTTCAACGCCGTGGCTGCATTCGACATCGAGCGGGGCCGCCGCCAGTTGTGGCACTACGGGCCGGACATCATGGCCGAGGAACACGTATTCGTTCCGCGCCCGGGCAGCCGCAACGCCGACGACGGCTGGCTGATCGGCACCCTGCTCGATCCGGTGAACACGCGCAGTGGCCTGGCCGTACTCGATGCGCGTCACCTGGACGATGGCCCGATCGCACAGGCCTGGCTGCCCTACGCGGTGCCGCTGGGCTTCCACGGCACGTTCGCCGCGCGCGGCTGAGTGCACGCCGCACGGACACCGGCGCTGGCATGCTGGGGTTCCCCTTCCTGCGGAGCCCGGCATGTCCCTGGCAGACCATCGAAACGCGCTGGCACCGCAGGGATTCCTGCGCGTGGCGATCAACCTGGGAAATCCGGTGCTGGCACAGGGAGACGCGCGTTCGCCGCGTGGCCCCACGCTGGAACTGGCCACCGCATTGGCGCAACGGATGGCGGTGCAGGCCCGCTTCACCTGTCACGACGCAGCAGCCTCGGTGGTTGCTGCGGCCAATCAGGACGAATGGGACCTGGCCTTCCTGGCGATTGATCCGGCGCGGGCGGACCGCATCGCCTTCAGCGCGCCGTATGTGGAGATCGAAGGCACCTACCTGGTGCGTGCGGACAGCCCGGCGCAGCGGGTGGCCGACCTGGACCACGATGGCCTGCGCATCGCGGTCGGCCGCGGCGCGGCCTACGACCTGTTCCTCAGCCGCGAGCTGCGCCACGCCAGGATCGAACGCGCCGACACCTCCGCGGCCGCCATTGACCTGTTCGACCAGCAGCACCTGGATGCTGCCGCCGGCGTGCGCCAGCCACTGGAAGCCTGGGCGCGGTCGCATCCTGGCCACCGCGTGCTGGCCGATCGCTTCACCGTGATCCAGCAGGCGGTCGCGGCGCCGGCATCGCGCCCGGCCGATGCGTTGCGGGCGCTGTTCAAGGAGGTGCAGGCGATCAAGGCAGGCCCGCTGCTGGGCGAAGCCTTCGCCCGGGCCGGACAGGCGGTCACGCTGGTGCGGTGAATGAAGCGCACACGCAGTCGAGCATGGCTCGACGCTACAGAGGCCTGGTCGAGCATGGCTCGACGCTGCAGAGCGCGTGCGGGCTACTGGAACAGGTATTTCAGGCCGATCTGCGCGCGGCGGCCGTAATACTCCACCTGCAGCGGCCGCTGCGGGCTGCCCTGGTAGTACTTCAGCGGTTCGTTGGTCAGGTTGCTCAGTTCGGCGAACACGGTCCAGCGATCAAACGTGTAGGACGCGCTGAAGTCGACCGAGGTGTTGGCACCGTACCAGGCATCGGTGGTGCTGCTGTCGCCATGCGATTCGATGTAGGCGCCCTTGTGGTTGGTCGCCAGCCGGGCGGCGAACGCACCATCGTCGTAGTACACGGTGACGTTGTAGAGGCGGTCGGCCTGGCCGGTGATCGGTACGTTGCCGCTGCGGCCCGGGATGCGCATGCGCGAATCCATCAGGGTCAGGTTGGCATTGATGCCGAAATTGCTCCACAGGCCCGGCAAAAAATCGAAGCGGCGCACGAAGGCGAACTCGGCACCCCACAGCTTGGCGTCGTCGCCGTTCTCGGGCCGGTAGAAGGTGACATTGGTGTTGCCGTTGAAATTGCCGGTGCTGCTGCTCTGGAACACCGGGTTGCTGATGTTCTTGTAGAACACGCCGCCGGACAACAGGCCCAGCGGTCCGGCATACCACTCGGCCATCAGGTCCAGGTTGTCCGAATAGGTCGGGTCAAGATCGGCATTGCCGGAAGCAAAGGTGCCATCGGCCTCCATGAACGAGCCACCCGGATTGATGTCGCCGAAGTTCGGGCGGGCAAAGCTGCGGGTCAGGCCCAACCGCAGGTTCAGGTCACTGCGCGGCGAAAAGCGCACATTGAGCTGCGGCAGCACCGAGGTGTAGCGCTTGCGACCCAGGTTGGGCACCAGCGCGCTGCTGCCATCGGCATCGCGCTCCAGCACCTGCCCACGCACGTCGGTGGCGGTGCGTTCCAGGCGCACGCCACCGACCACGTCCCAGCGCTCGTCCGGCGTCCAGGTGCCCATCGCATAGGCCGCGTACTGTTTTTCGGCCACGTCGAAGTTGCGGCCCAGCGCCGCGCCATTGGCCACCAGCGCCGAATCGCCCGGCACCAGCACCAGACGCTGCTTGTTCTGCCGGTACCACTCGGCCAGGGCCTGCATCGGCACCACCTGCGAGAAGTCACGGGCGTAGTCGCGGCCGTTGCCGATGTCATAGCCGCTGCGGCCGGGCTGGTCCATCAACGGGAAGTCGGCCAGGGTCGGCACCGGGCCGCCGGTTGCGGTGTTCCAGGCATAGAACTCGTCGGAGAAGCGCGCGCGACGCTGCTTGTCACGGTACTTGGCACCGGTCTTCCAGGTCAGCGTGTCGCTGGCGTCGAAGGTGAAGTCCAGCTGCGCGACGGCCCTGTCCTTCTCATTGACCGCCACCCGGTACAGCTCCACGGCGCTCAGCGACATCTTCCGTGGGTCCATCGAAAAGCCCGGCGGCAGATGGGTCTGCGGGGTATCGGCGGCGACGTTGCCGCCATCGATGGTGTTGTACGAGTTGCGCCCTGCACCGCGATCCTGCAGGCCCTGGTAGCCGACCTTGCCCTGGTTGAACTGGACCACGAAGTAGGCGTTGTCGGCACAGGTGGGAATGCAGCCGTAGCGGAAGTCGTTCTCGGCGCTGGCCAGCTTCCAGTCCACCTGGCCGCGGCCGAAGGTGTGCTGGCCACCGAACTCGAAGGTCCTGAACTCGGTGATCAGCTCGTTGTGGATGTTCTGCAGCTCGACGCGATCCTTGTCGAAACGGTAGCGGTGCTTGTAGTGCGTCTCATCGTCGCTCAGTTCGCCATACTGGCCGCGCACGTACAGCCGGTGGCCATCGGCCGGCAGGAATTCCATGCCGCCATTGACACCGCGGGTGGTGCGCTCGCCAGTGTAGTCACGCAGCTCCAGGCGGTAGATGCCAAGGCCATCGGCACTACGCCGCGGCTCGAAGTTGTCGGTCGCCCACGGGCGCTTCCAGTAGGTGCCGTTGATCAGGAACCCGAAGCGGCCATCGGCGCTGCGGTCGCCATACAGCACATTGGCGCTGGTACCGGTATCGACGGCCTTGTCGTTGTAGTTGCCGGCCACGCTGGCGGCGAAGGTGCGGCGCGCAGGCGCGGTGCGGGTAACGAAGTTCACCTGGCCACCGATGGCATCGCCTTCACGGTCCGGCGTCAGCGTCTTGCTTACTTCAATGCGCTCGATCAGCTCGGTGGGGAAGAAATCGAACGCGGTGGCGCGGCTGGTGGTTTCCTCTTCGGCGGTCGGCAGCCGGTCACCGTTGAGGGTGGTCGAGTTCCACTGTGCGGGCAGGCCACGCACGGCGACGAAGCGGCCTTCGCCCTGGTCGCGTTCGATCGACACGCCCGGTACCCGCTGCACGGCTTCAGCGGCGTTGTGGTCGGGCAGCTTGCCGATGCCATCGGCGCTGACCACGTTCATCAGGTTGCTGGCTTCGCGCTGGGCGTCCAGTGCCTGCTTCTCGCCGCTGACGATGCTGCCGACCACGGTGACGGTATCCAGATCGACGGCAGAGGGAGTGGGTGCGGCATCAGTCGCGACCGGGGACGCGGCCTGGACGGCCAGCGGGGCATGCAGCAGGGCGAGCAGGCCCAGGGTAAGCGGATGGCGCGTAGGCAGAGTGGACATGGCGATGGCGGCGGCAAGGGAAAGTGGACCGCTCCAGCGGGAGCGGTGATGGCGGCCACTTTCAATCAGCGCGGTGAAGCGCAGGCGGCATCCACTAGGCAGGTCGGGGCAGCTGTCTAGGTGATCGCGAGGGTGGCTACTGGGCCAGCAGGCGGCGGCCACCCACCCAGACCTCGGCCACGTAGTCCGGCAGGGTTCCACGCACCCGCACAAGATCGGCGCGCAGGCCTTCACCGATGCGGCCCCGGTCACGCAGGCCCAGCGCCTGTGCCGGTGCATGGCTGACCGTGCCCACCGCGCGCGGCAGGCTCCAGCCCAGCTGCGCGCACAGCACGCCCAGCGCCGGCAGCAGGCTGGCCGGCACGTAGTCGGAGGACAGCACGTCGAGGCAGTCAGCGCGGGCCAGTTCCAGCGCTGCCACATTGCCCGAATGCGAGCCGCCCAGCACCAGGTTGGGGGCGCCGGCAACGATCGTCAGGCCGGCCACACGCGCCGCCGCGGCCGCCTCGAGCGTGGTCGGGAACTCGCAGATGCGCGCACCACTGGCCACGGCCTCGTCCACATCCGCGGGCACGGTATCGTCGTGGCTGGCCAGGCACAGGCCCCGTTCCCGCACCCATTGCAGCACCTGCTGCAGGTGTGCGGGGCGATAGCGCGCCTGCTGGGCCCGGCGTGCCTGCAGCAGGTCATCCAGATAGGGGGCCGGTGCGTCGGCCGGCAGACCGTAATAAGCCGCATAGCGGTGCAGGTTGCGGAACTGGCGCTGCCCCGAGGTGTGGTCGGTCAGCGACAGCAGGCGCACCGCCGGATCGTCCAGCAGCGGCTCCAGCAATGGCAGCAACCCGGGATACGGCAGCTCGGCGCGCAGGTGCAGGTAGTGGTCGCTGCGCAGGCCACCGCCACGGCGCGCCTCGGCCAGCGCCGCATGCGCGGCCTGCAGGCTGCGTACGCGTACGCTGTCGGCCTCCACGTCGCCCACGGCCAGCGCATCGCAGGCCGTAGTGATGCCTGCAGCCAGCAGCTGCGCATCGTGCGCCTGCACGGCCGCGGCCGCTGGGAAGGCCACGCCCGGGCGTGGTACCAGGTGCTTCTCCAGATTGTCGGTATGCAGCTCGACAAACCCCGGCAGCAGCCAGTCGCCGCCGCAGTCCTCGGCGCCCGCCCTGCGCACGCGCCCCTGCCCCACCGCGTGGATGCGTAGCCCGTCCAGTACCACATGGCCGTGCACGATCTCATCGGCCAGCACCAGCTTCAGGTTGTCGAGGATGTGTTCGCCCATGGTTTCCGTAGCCCGTGTCATGCCATTGCAATCGCAGCGCGTTGATATGCCTGCACGTGCAGTGCACCTGTCTAGTCCAGCAGCCGCAGATGGAGGTTTGATGACCATGCCCGACCCGGCCCTGACGCCACGCGATTCGGCGCTGCCACTGTGGCAGCAGATCGAACAGGCGCTGCTGCGGCAGATCCGCGAACGCCAGCTGGTGGAAGGCGATGCACTGCCCTCGGCGCAGGTGCTGGCCAAGCGCTTCGCGGTCAACCGCCACACCGTGCGGCGCGCGATCGAGGCGCTGGAAGAGCGTGGCTACGTGCGCACCGAGACCGGTCGCGGCAGTTTCGTGCAGGAACATCCGTACCACTACCCGATCAGCCGGCGCACGCGCTTCGGCCGGGCCATGCATGACCTGAACGTGGAAAGCCACTACACCCTGCTCGATGCCCGCGTGCAGGTGCCAAGCCGCCAGGTGGCGCGTGCGCTCGGCCTGATTGCCGGCGAACGCGTGCATCGGGTGGTGTACTCCAGCCAGGTGGAGGGGCGCACCGTGGACCACAGCGAAGCGTATTTTCCCGCCACCCGATTCCCGGGACTGGGTGAGGTGTTCGCACGCACACCGTCGGTGACCCGCACTCTGGCCGCGTTCGGGGTCACCGACTACCTGCGCCGGCACACCACGGTGATGGCACGCCTGCCCGATGCCGAGGTCGCGCGCGTACTCGGCCAGTCAACGCGGCGGCCGGTGCTGTGCGTGCACTCGCTCAACGTCGATCCGCAGGGACAGCCGGTGCAGTTCGGCATCACCAGCTTCGCCGGTGACTGGGTGCAGCTGATGGTCAGCAGCGACCTCTAGGAAAAGCGCGGCGAGCGTTGCACCCGCCGCGCGCAGGCTTCATGCCGCGCAGCGCAATGCCGTGTAGCGACCGTCCACCAGTTCCTCGGCCAGGCCGAAGCTGAGCGTCATGCCCAGGCCACCGCCGCCGATGGCGTTGACCAGGGTCACACCCGGGGTGGGCTCGGCGACGAACTCGCTGCTGCCGTCCAGCAGCTTGGGATAGATGCCGTGCCAGGTCTGCGCGATGCGCGCGTCCGGTACCTGCATGAAACGGGACAGGTAATCGAGCACTTTCTGGTTGATGGCGTGCTCGTCGAACGGGTCATGCGTATGGGCATAGGCATGCGAATCACCGATGGTGATTTCACCAAGGCCGTTCTGTGCCGCCATCACGTGGATGCCCAGCTCGATCAGGTCGGCATGCTCGGCCTGGTAGCGCGCCTGCAGCGGGGCAACGTCGGCGGCCTCGCGGAAGCCGGCGTAGTGCACCAGTGACAGGCCACCACACAGGGCAGCACCCAGGCGGAATCCGGACGGCTGCGCGGCCAGGCGCAGCATCTGCAGCTTGCAGCGGGTCAGCGGCGCGGCGGCATACAGCTCCGGATACAGCTGTTCGAACTCCGGGCCGCTGCAGACGAACACCTTGTCGGCCTCGAACAGGCGGCTGCCGGACCACACCCGGCCGCTTTCCACCGCCGTCACCGGCGTGCGCCACTGGAACTGCACGCCGTGGCGCTCGCGCAGCACATCCGGCAACGCGCGGATCGCCTGGCGCGGATCGACCACCAGCTCATCGGCATTGAACAGCGCGCCACGCAGTTCGCGTGCGACCAGCGCCGGCGACTTCGCCAATGCCGCATCCCGGTCCAGCAACCGGCATGGGCGCATCTGCGCATTGGCGGCCGCGTACTGCTGCAGCACGGCCCATTCGTCGTCGGCGTGGGCAACGTGCATCGAGCCACTGGGGTCATGCCAGAGGCCGGCCACGTCGATCAGCTCCTGCCAGATCTGCCGCGAGCGCAGCGCGCGCTCATACAGCGGTCCATTGGGCACGCCGATCGGCCAGACCATGCCGAAGTTGCGGATGGAGGCGCCGACAGCGCGTTCATGGCGCTCCAGCACGGTGACCTTGCAGCCACGCACGGCCAGCGCGCGGGCCACGGCCAGGCCGACGATGCCGGCACCGACCACGAGGGCGGTTGTGTTCTTCATGGGGGATGGACTCAGACGGAGGCGAGCGCCGGCATGCGGGCCAGGCGCAGGGCCTTGTGGTGGAAGTACAGCAGCGACAACAACAGGCAGGCACCGCCCAGCAGCGACAGATGGATCACGGCGCTGGAGAAGAAGCGCACCCACGACAGCTGCAGGCCGGAGAACTCATGGCCGAGCAGGACCAGCACACTGCCGAGATAGCCGAACGCATCGGCCAGGTACATCACGAAGCCGACGTTGCCGGCGACCTTGAAGGTGGCGATCAGGCGTTCGAAGAACACGCAGTTGAACGGCACGTAGGCCAGGTACAGGCCGAAGCCCACCAGGCCCAGCCACGCCAGCGGATGCAGCATGCCCTCGCGGAACGCCAGCGTGCTCAGGCCGGCGGTGGCCAGGCCGATGAACATCAGCACGTGCAGGGCCATCAGGCCGTTGAGGTTGTTGCGGAACCAGGTCAGCCCGGCGGTCAGCGCCAGCACGGCGAATGCCACGGGCGTTTCGATGGCGGCGAACACGCCGGCGCTGCCGCCATAACCCAGCTCGCGGAACAGCTCGGCCTCGAAGCTGTCGCGGAAATCGCGGACCACGGTCAGGCACACGTAGCACAGGATCATCAGCGCCAGCCCCGGCAGGAAGCGGCGCACGAAGGCGCGGCGCTGCGTGCGATCCATCGGCAGGCGCGGCGAACGCTCGCGCAGGTCGTCGGCATCCGGTGCGGGAATGTGTTCGAGCATGCGCACCGACACCAGCAGCAGCGGCAGGAACAGCAACCCGCACAGGAACGGCATCCAGAACTCGCTCACGCCCTGCAGCAGCAGCCACTTGCCCACCGACTTCACCACGCCGGAGGCCATGATGAAACTGGAGGCGAGGATCGCCCCCATCGCTTCGGTGGTCCGGCGCCCTTCCAGATAGCTGAACACCAGGCCCCAGACCATGCCCAACGGCAGGCCATTGAGGAACAGGAACGGGATGTTCCAGGGCGCCGGCACCAGTGCGAAGCCAAGCAGCGCCAACCAGGAGATGCCGATCAGGCCCAGCAGCAGGCTGGCGCGGCGCTCGGCGCGCAGCTCGCCGATCACCCGCACGCCGATGAACTTGCTGCACATGTAACCCAGCACCTGCGCCACCACCAGCCACACCTTGTAGTCGGCGCCAAACAGGTGCTGGCCATCGAACGATGCAGCGGCGAAGGGCTTGCGGAAGGCATACATGCAGGCATAGGTGGACAGCGCCGCACTGCCGGCAAACACGGTCAGCGCCAGCGGGTGCCCCTGCAGCCGTTCCCGCAACGAGGGCCGGTTCATGCGGCGGCGACCGTGCCGGAAGGTGCCAGGCCCAGCAGCGACGGCAGGCGGTCGAGGTGGTCGATGATGTGGTCCGGGCCATGCGGCAGCAGCTCGGCACGGGTGAACGCGCCGGTGGTGACCGCAACATTCAGGCCGACGCCGGCGTTGCGGCCTTCGTTGATGTCGACCTCGGTGTCGCCCACCTTCACCACGGCGGCGGCATCGTCCACCCCGGTACGCTGCATCAGCGCCTGGATCATGTACGGCGCCGGCCGGCCTGCAGGCACGTCATCGCTGGCCACAAATGCGTCGATGCGATCCTGCCAGCCGAGCCGCGCGATGATCGCCTCGGCGATGTCACGCGAGAAGCCGGTGTCCAGGCCGATACGGATGCCGTGCGCGCGCAATGTGTCGAACAGCGCCTCGGCGCCCGGCAGCGGTGCAATGCCCGGTGCATGGCGATAGCACTCAAGCATGCGCGCCACGAAGTCGGCATGGATCGGGGCCACGCGCGGGTCGTCCACCGTGGCGCCCAGCAGCCGTGCGATCGCCTGCGGCTTGGGGTAGCCCATCAGCGGGCGCACATCCTCCACCTCGATGGCGTGGCCGGCGACGGCCATCGCTTCGGCGAAGGCATGGGCCACCAGGCCCGGGTCGGCAACGGTGGTACCGGCAATATCAAGAACGGCGAGGCGGTAGCGCATGGCGGCAGGCGGCGTTGGGCGGAGGTGCCCAGCTTCGTCGCCGCCGGCCACGCCCTGATGACAGCGCCCGGACAGGCCGATGCACCTGTCTAGCCGGGCGCCCCCTGCGTGGCCATGTGCCGCACGTGTTCGGCGGCCTGCGCGTGCAGCCAGTCGCGGAAGGCGAGGAAGCCGCGATGACTGGCCGAGCGTTGCGGGTACACCAGCCAATGCGGCCACGCCGTCTTCAGGCGCTGGCTGGACAGCGCCACCAGCTGGCCGGATTCCAGCAACAGGCGCGCCCGCGTCACTCGTCCCAGCGCCACGCCCACCCCGTCCAGCGCCGCACGGTGGTGGGCCTCCGAATCATCCAGTACCGCCACGAAGCGCGGCGGCGGGCTTTGCCCGCTCAACGCGAACCACGCGCCCCACGCGCCGTCGGGATCACCGAGCAGCGGCCAATGGGTCAGCGGCACGCGGTCGATGCCGCCCATGCGCTCGATCAGCGCCGGGCTGGCCATCGGCAGCAGCCACTCGTCGAACAGCGGTTCCACCACCAGCCCCGGCCAGTGCCCGGTGCCCAGCCGCAGCGCGGCGTCGAACTGCCGCTGCCGCTCGAAGTCGACCAGCCGTTCACTCGACTGCAGGTTGATCTCGATCTGCGGGTGCGCAGCCACGAAGTGGCCCAGGCGTGGCACCAGCCACGCCGAGGCCATCGATGGCACCGCGCTGATCGTCAGCACGTGCTCGGCGCGCGCCGCATAGGGCTGGAAGGCCTCGTTGATCGCGTCCAGATGCGGGCCGACCTGCTCCAGCAGGCGCTGCCCTTCCAGCGTAAGGGTGACGCCACGCGGCTGCCGGATCAGCAGCGGCTGGCCGAGGCGCTCCTCCAGCTGGCGCATCTGATGGCTGAGTGCGCTGACCGTCAGGTTCATCGATGCCGCCGCACGCGACAGGTTGCCGAGCCGGGCGGCAGCCACGAAACCCTGCAGGGCATGGAGGGGCGGACGGGACATCAGGCTTGAACTTCTCTCAAGGTGCGCTTGCGGAAATGTCTCTTTTTGCACGCCCATGCTGCCCGTATCGTGCAATCTACTCAAGTGGAGGCACGCTCATGAACATTTTCAGCAGCCTGTTGTTCCTGCACGGCCATGTGGCCAGCGCCGAGCTGGCCCGGCAACTGGCCAGCCCGGTCCCGCCGCCCAGCAGCACTCACGGTAGTGCTGGCCGCTGGCCGGTAACCTCGCCAACCGGGCAGCCCGCGGCTGCCGGCCGCTGCCCGGCACGCCCCTAACGCTGCAGCGCCTCCTGCACCGCGGCCGCCACATCGGTGTTGTCGATGTAGCGGCCGTCGTTCCAGCCCACGTGCTGGCGGTAGCCGGCATCAACGCCACGCACGCGCTTTGCAAGCAGCTCCGCGCCCGCGCCCTTGGCCCACAGCGGCACCAGCGCATTGGAGTGGTTGCCGGTGGGGCGGAAGCTCATCCCCGGCATGCGTCCGCGGCCGTTGTTGCGCACCGGCTGGAAGGCGACGTTCTGTGCATCGGGGCCCATCGGCATGCTGTTGTCGTGGTCGGTGGTGACGATCAGCAGGTTGCGCTCCCAACCACCATTGCGTTCAATCCAGTCCACCACCGCCGCCACCGCATCGTTGAACTCCACGGTCTCCTCGATCAGGCGGCCGTACTGCGGCTGGTCGCTGCATTGGCCGTAGTGCCATTCGGTGCCACAGGCACTGGTGTGCGCGGCCCAGTCGGTGGCGCCGCCTTCCACCATCAGGAACAGGCCGTTCGAAGAGCGCTGCTGCAGGAACCGCAGCGCACCGCGGGTCATGGTCGCAAGATCCGGCACACTGTCGATCTTCCTTACGCCGGAGGGCGTGGCCGCATCCTTGCCCAGCACCTGCAGCTGGCGTGCCTGCTGCAGCGTGTTGGCCACGCGTGGCACGCCGATCAGCGGCCGGTCGGCCGGCAGCTGGCCCTGCGCCAGCGCGGCGAATTCCTCCTTGCCGCGGATCAGGCGCCACGGCCCCGACGGGTTGCCGCCAATGGTGCGGCCCGCTTCCAGCTGCTGCCAATCCTGCTGCGACACCCATTCCCACGGAGTCGCGCAGCCTTCGGCCTGCGCTGCACCCGTGGCCGGCCCACAGGCCAGGCCATCCACGCTGTAGCCGGGGCCACCGGTGCCCATCACCAGGTCCATGTGGCCCTGTGCCAGCATCTGATGGGCGATGGCGTGGTAGTTGTTGCGCGATGCGTTCTGCGCCGCGAACGCTGCCGGCGTGGCATGCGCGAACGGCACCGAGGTGACCACGCCGGTGGCCATGCCCAGGCGCTTGGCGCGCAGCGTGTTGAACTCGACCGGGTTGCCGTCGTTGTTGTAGTTGATGGCGTTGTTGTAGGTCTTGATGCCCGAGGACAACGCGGTGCCCGCGGCCGCACTGTCGGTCGCCACCGCCGCCAGGTACTGGTAGCCCACGAACGGCAGGTCCGGCGCCGGCACCGGTTCGGTATCCCAGGCCTTGCCCGCGTCGTAGCCGAGGGTCTGCGCATTGTCGCCGGTCGGCTGGCTGCTGGAATTCAACGGAAACGTGGTCACCGCCAGGCGCTGCGGGAAATCCGCATAGGGGGCACCTTCACGGCTGCCGTACTGCCAGTAGGCGGCGGCATCCCAGGTGCCCCAACCGGCGCCGTCGTTGATCATCACGATCACGTTGTGCGGGCGTGCTTCAGCCGAAGGCACAGCCTCGGCGCGCAGGTTGGGCTGGCAGCCCGCCAGCGCTGCCAGCGCGATCAGCAACGAGGTAAGGAGCCAGCGGCATGGCGCGTGTGCAGTCATCGGATATCCCGTCGGGCCAGCGGCGGCCCACAATGACGATACGTTATATCGTTTCAATGTTGCAGCTTCATGCAGCCGCCGCGCACTATCCTGCGGCTCTCCATTGCCACCGCATGATCCATGTCCCTCCCCGTTCCAGAGCGCGCGCCGCTGTCCTCGATCACCCTGGATGCGGCCACCTTCGCGGTGATCCACCAGCACAACGCAGAAACCGCGCGGCAACCGGCATCACTGACCAAGTTGATGACCGCCTACGCCGCGTATGCATGCGTCGAAGAACGCGGGCGCGCATGGGACGAAGCGGTCACCATTGCCGACGACGATGTGCATGCGGTGGCCGATGACGAAACGCGCATGGGCCTGGTGCCTGGCGAAACAATTACTCTGGCACGCCTGCTGGAAGGCTTGATGATCATCTCCGGCAATGACGCTGCCTTGGCGATCGCGCGCCACCTGGACGGATCGCAGTCGGCATTCCTCGATCGCATGAACCAGCATGCGCGCCAGCTTGGCCTGCGCAGCACCTGGTTTGCCAGCGTCTCCGGCATCACCACCCCGCACCATGCGTCCAGCGCGCGCGACATGGCAGTGCTGGCCGCCTGCCTGCTGAACGATCATCCGCAGATTCTGGCGATCACCGCACAGCGTGCGTTCGTGCATGGTCGCTTCGGCCGCAACAACCAGAATGCCCTGCTTGGCGAAGACGGTGTGGATGGATTGAAGACCGGCTACACCCGGGCCGCAGGCTTCTGCCTGGCCGCCACCGCGTGCCGCACGGTGCCCGGGCGGGCGCAGCCGGTACGGCTGATTACCGTGGTGCTGGGTTCTGAAAGCCGCGACGCGCGCGACGCGCTGGTGCGCGATCAGTTGTCGGCAGGGTTCGCCGCACTGGCCAACAGCTGACCGGCCATGCGGCTCAGCGCCGCTTGACCGTCGCCACGATCACGCGCTGCAGCTCGGCCTCGGCGTCGGCCTTGTCCAGTGCGCCGGCAGCCACGGCTTCCGACAGCGCTTCAGCCGCACCCAGAATCGCCCAGCGCCCCGCCAGGGGCACGGCACCCTCGGCGGCGAACGGGCCCAGCCAGACCTGGCAGTTGTCGATGAAGTCCTGCTGATAGCGCCGGCGCACCTCGTGCAGTTCCGGCGCGCCGACCAGCGCGGCAAGGATGCCCTGTACTTCACTGCCCTGGCTGAGGATGCAGTCGATGTAGCCGGAGGCGATGGCCGCCGCACGATCGCCCAGCTGCGCCCTGGCGCGGCCGATGCGCTCGTGGAAGACCACGGTCTGCCGGCCGTCATAGTCGTCGTAGAGCGCCGCCAGCAGTCCATTGCGGGTCACGAAGTGATCGTAGGCCACCGGCTTGGTCACGCCCGCCGCCTCGGCCAGGCGTCCCAGCGTCAGTGCATCGGTGCCTTCCTCGCCGACCAGCGCCCAGGCCACGTCCAGCAACTGGCGGGCGCGTTGCTCGCGGGTCAGTCGGCGGCGTGTCGGAGCGGGCGTGGCAGGCATCGGCAGGGCACGGCAATCAGCGCATCGGAGTACCGATTTTACGGCCGATCTCCGCTGCCGACTGCAGATGTGCCCCGGCGGCGCCGGAATCGGCATCCAGCAGCAGTTCGGATGACAGCACGCGCGCACCGCAGTAGTCGAAGATACCCATGTCGATCTGGGTTTTCATCGCCGCCCCATAGCCGCGCCGCTGGATCATCTCCGCGCCGGCGCCGCCCACCCCGACCAGGTGCACGCGCAGCCGTTGCAGCTTCTTCTGCACCTTGCCGTCGGCGCCTTCCTGGTAGGCCCAGCCCTGGGTGAACACGCGGTCGATCCAGCCCTTCAGCAGCGCCGGGAACGACCACCAGTACAGCGGGTAGACCAGCACCAGCGTGTCGGCCGCATCCAGCCGCGCCTGCTCGGCGGCGACATCGGCCGGCGCAGCGCCGGTGCCGCGGAACAGGGCCTGGTCCTGCAGGCTGAAGCGCGGATCGAAGCCCTCGGCCATCAGATCGGCGTGGGCCACGCTGTTGCCGGCACCGGCTGCGCCGATGGCCTCGCCGATGCGCCCGGCGATGGCGTGGGTCAACGAGTAAGGATCAGGATGGGCGATGACGATGAGACTGTGCATGGGAGAGCTCCGGGATTCACTAACTACCAATGGTAAGTAATGAAATCCGGCGCACCAGCCCCATCGATGGGATGCTGTTTCCGCATCCACCGTATAGTGCGGCGCTCGCCCGTGAGATGCCCGCCGATGCACCGACACCTGCTTGCCCCGCTGCTGGCCCTGCTGATGACGATGGCCGTTCCATCCGCCGTGGCCGGTGAACTCGGTCCGGAAGATTCCGCCGCCCTGCGCAGGGAGGTGCAGGCGATGATGGACGCCTTCGCCCGCGGCGATACCGACCTGATCATCGCGCGCACCCATCCCAGCCTGAAGCTGGCTGCCGGTGGCGATGAGGCCTATGCGCGGATGACGCGCGACACCGTGAAGCAACTGCACAAGGCGGGCGTCACCATCGTCAGCGACGAGGCGGGCGTGCCTGGGCGCACCTACGCCGCCGGCGACGAGGAAGTCTGCTTCGTGCCACGCCAGTCACTGCTGCGCGTGCGCGACGCGCCGATGCGCAGCACCTCGTTCATGGTCGCCGTACGCCGGGTAGGCACGACGCAGTGGAGCTATCTGGACGGTGCCGCGCTGCTGGACAACCCCGCGCTGCTGCGGCAGCTGCTGCCGGCGCTGGAACCGGGGGTGGCAGTGCCGAAGGGCGGGATGGAAGCGCTGTAGTCGCTGGCGCATCCCTCCAGGCACGGTGTGGATCCACGGACCGCTCTGCAGAACCGGGCCCACACCGGATTTCCGTCAACGGAACAGCGCGTTCAACGCCGCGCCCGGGGTCGCCTGCTGCAGGCCATCGAAGCTCCCGTCCTGCACGATCGGTTGGGTCGCCTGCATCAAGCCACCCCACGCCGCGCGGGCCAGTGCGCCACCGAGGCTGACCCGGCGCACGCCGAGTGCGGCGATGTCCTGCAGGCGCATGGGCGTCGGCCCACCCACCAGCAGGTTCACCGGCTTCGATCCTGCCGCGGCCACCACCGCGCTGATCTGCTCACGCGTGCTGATGCCCGGCGCGTACAGCACGTCGGCACCGGCCTCGGCATAGGCGCGCAGGCGCTGCAGGGTGTCCTGCAGGTCCGGCACCCCCACAAAGAAATTCTCGGCGCGGCCCACCAGCAGCACATCGGCGCCGGCATGGTCGATCGCCGCACGGGCCGCACGCAGGCGCTCGACCGCCTGCTGGATCGGGCGCAGTGGTGCATCGGCCACACCGCTGGCATCCTCGATCGACAATGCGGCGACACCGGTATCGATCGCCGCGGCCACCGCCTCTTCCACCTCCTTCGGCGTGGCACCGAAGCCATCCCCGAAATCGGCATTCAATGGCAGCGAGGTCGCCCCCACCATCAGGCGCAGATGCTCCAGCGTGGCCTGCAGCGAAACCGCACCATCCGGCCGCCCCTCGCTCCAGGCACAGCCGGCACTGGTGGTCGCCAGCGCCTGGAATCCCTGTCGCTGCAGGTAGCGCGCACTGCCCACGTCCCACGGATTGGGCAGCACGAAGCAGCCCTGCGCATGCAGCTGGCGGAAGGCCGCGCGCCTGCGCGGGATGTCGGCGTCGATCGAGGTCATGGCGGGCTCCGGTACGGTACAGCGGCACCCTAGCCCGGCCATCGCCTGCGCTCAATGGCGGCATGCGCAGGCGCATGAAGTGATGCCGCCTGCTTATTGGACGCGGCCGAGGGCCGTGCCGGAGCGTGCTTGCCTGCCCCCTCATGCTGCCATGGAGCCGTTCATGCACCCCGACCTGGATTCCCCCGCTGACACCCACATCGACGCAGGCGACGATGACGCGCACTGGGCCGACCTGCTGTCGCCCGCCCGCCGGCGCCTGATCGCTTCGGCCGGGCTGGCCGCCGGCGGCCTGGCCAGCGCGTCGACGGCAGCGGCAGCCACGCGCGACGACCGTGCCGTGAACACCACCGAGCCCGGGCAGCCCGGCTTTCGCGCCATCGTCCCGCCGGCGGCGAAGGGCAGCAGCCCGTGGGGCCAGGCCACCGCCCGCGAACCCACCCCGCGGCCGGCCAGCGTGCGCCGCGGCGAGGCCACGCT
>NZ_JASJSU010000073.1:0-20493 GCF_030237045.1 Stenotrophomonas maltophilia group sp. Smal17 | reverse complement strand
CCTGCAGGCCGTGCAGCAGCTGGACCGTGCGATTGCCGGCGACCTGCACCCGTACTCGCAAGCCTGGCAGCGCGCCGAATCGCTGCGCCTGCTGCAGGCGCAGTCCGCTGCGTTGCCGGCACTGGTCGACCGCCTGCAGGCGATGACCCAGACCTTTGAACAGCACAGCACCGCCGCCAATGAACGCCTGCTGGCCGGCCAGGCCGAGTTCCTTACCCAGAGCCAGGCCCTGCAGGAGCGCCTGGCCGTGTCGCTGCAACAGTCGCTGCGCGAAGGTGCAGAAGCCAGCGCGGCCGCCATCGGTGGCGCACTGCAGCCGATGGCCGAGACCACCCTGGCCGGGCTGGCCCAGCATGGCCAGGCCCTGCATGCCCGTGTCGAGCAGGCGGTGCAGCAGCAGCTGGCCGGTCTCAGCGACGGTTTCGAGCGCAGCCGCGTTGCCACCGAAGCCAGCTGGGCCAAGGTGGTGAGCGAGCAGACCCAGGCACAACAGGCGCTGGTGAGCGATCTTCGCCAGCACCTGCAGGCGTTCAGCGATGGCCAGGGCACGCACGCCGAAGCGCTGGTGACACGCATCGGCGAGCGCCTGCAGGCCGATACCAGCAGCAATGCCGACGCCTGGCGCGTCGCCGCCGAACAGCAGCAGGCAATGAATACCGCGCTGGTCGAACGCCAGCAGCAGGCACTGCTGGCCGCCAGCGAGCATCTGGACGCGCGCGCCGAGGCACTGCTGCAGGCACTGGACCAGCGCCATGCTGCCAGCCAGTCCTTGCTGCAGGAGCATGAAAACCAGCGTTCGCAGGATTGGCAGGCCGCGCAGGCGACCGCCGCCACCGCGCACGCCGAACTGCAGGCCAGCCTGGACAGCCGCGAGCAGCAGCGCCAGGCGCGTTGGGACGCGATCAGTGCCGAACTGCAGCAGGCGCACGCCACCCTGCAGGCGCAATTGCAGGCCGGTGACGAACAGCGCCTGCAGCGCTGGAGCGATGCCCTGCAGCACGTCTCCACGGACCTGGCCCAGCGCCTGCAGGCCAACGGCGAACGACTGGCCGCGCAGCAGCAGCAGGTCTGCGACACGTTGGCCGAGACGGCGCAGCAGATCGGCGAGAACGGCCGCGCCCAGGCCAGCGCCACGCTGGCGGAAGTCTCCACCCTGCTGCAGACCGCCGCCGCCGCGCCGAAGGCCGCCGCCGACGTCATCAACGAGTTGCGCAGCACGCTCTCCGAGAGCCTGGTGCGCGACAACGCGATGCTGGAAGAGCGCGGCCGCCTGCTGGCCACCGTGCAGACCCTGCTGGATGCGATCAACCACGCCTCGCACGAACAGCGCACCGCGGTGGACGCACTGGTGGGCGGCTCGGCCGAGCTGCTGGAACGCGTCGGCAACCGCTTCACCGACCATATCGCCGCGGAGACCGGCAAGCTGGATGGCATTGCAGCAGCCCTCAGCGGCAGCGCCAGTGACGTTGGCCAGTTGGCCGGCACGTTCGGCGAAGCGGTCGCACAGTTCGGCAGCGCTTCCACCGAACTGTCCGGCCGCTTGGAGCAGATTGGCGGCGCGCTGGATGCCTCGCTGGCCCGCAGCGACGAGCAGCTGGCCTACTACGTGGCGCAGGCACGCGAGGTGGTTGATCTCAGCCTGCTGTCGCAGAAGCAGGTGATGGAAGAACTGCAGCAGCTGGCCGCGCGCCGCAGCAAGGCCGGCAGCGCATGAGTGACGAACTGGAGGTCGATGGCGGCTCGCACGCACCGATCTGGGCCGCCTTCGGCGACCTGATGTCGGTGCTGCTGGGCGCGTTCGTGCTTATCCTGGTCGGCGTGGTGGCGGTGCAGCTGGAGCTGTCGCAGCGGCTGGACCAGGAAGTGAAGCAGCGCCAGGCTGAGGCCAAGCGCCTGCAGACGCTGGAACAGGCGCTGGCCGGCCCGTTGGCGGCCGGCCGTGTAACCCTGGTCGATGGCCGCATCGGCATCAGTGGCAGCGTGCTGTTCGCACTGAACTCCGACCAGCTGCAGCCGGAAGGCCAGGAGCTGCTGCGCAGCCTCGCTACGCCGCTGGCCGCCTATCTGGGCAGCCGCGAAGAAATCCTGATGGTCAGTGGCTTCACCGATGACGCGCCGGTGCGTGAAGGCAACCGTCGTTTCGCCGACAACTGGGAGCTGTCCGCGCAACGTTCGCTGACCGTGACCCGCACCCTGA
Organism: Stenotrophomonas maltophilia group sp. Smal17; assembly: GCF_030237045.1. Lineage (NCBI taxonomy): Bacteria > Pseudomonadati > Pseudomonadota > Gammaproteobacteria > Lysobacterales > Lysobacteraceae > Stenotrophomonas > Stenotrophomonas maltophilia group sp. Smal17. The sequence continues at coordinate 18,296 of NZ_JASJSU010000073.1, read as the reverse complement.
TCGCCGACGGCGTGCCCGCCGATGCGGTGTTTGCCGCCGCGTTCGGCAGTGAGCAGCCGGTAAGTTCCAACGCGAGCGAAGATGGACGCGCGCGCAATCGTCGCGTGGAAATCGCGCCGATTCCCAAGCCCAAGGCCCCGGATGCCAAGTAAGCCACCCGCACAAGACAGCCTCCGTGCGCTGGTGCGCGACCTCGATGCGGGATCGCGCTCGCTGCCGCATTACCCGCAGGTGCCGATGCTGCAGCAGGTGCAGCGCGAGTGGTCGGAACTGCGCAGCGAACTGCAGGTGCGTCGTTCGCTGCGCACCGAGGCCCCGGCCGACGGCGGCCCTCTGAACTCGGCGGTGCTGGTGCAGCGCATGCTGGACACGATGCAGGCGACCAGCCCCGGTTACCTGCGCCACTTCATCGACTACGTGGACACCCTGTCGTGGCTGCAGGCACTGCAGGACGGTTCTACCAGCGGTGCAGATACCGCGAAGCCGAAGCGCACGCGCAAGCCGCGCAACGTGGGTTGATCGCGCATTGACGCCGACCCCGTTCGGCACCGCCGGATACGACAATCCTGATCCGCGCTCCTGGTAGGCGCCAACCTTGGTTGGCGCTCCACCAACCGGGTAGCGCAGCGTCTATTTGATGCAGCGCATGCCAACCAAGGTTGGCATCTACCCATGCATGCGTCGGCATGCCACGCGTGTAGCGATGTCACCAGACAGTCATCTGTCTAGCGCACCATTTTCACGTTGACCCACGGCGCCTGCAGCGCCCGCCGGTCGCATCGGTTGTCTCCCCTTTTCAACTCCATGAGCTCCGCACCGACGCGGTGGCTCGTGCCTGCCTGAGTGTCCGCAACATGACGAAGACTTTGTTGGCCGCTGCGCTGTCGATCGCGCTCGCTCCCGCGGCCTGGGCGCAGGATGCTGCCCCGACCTCCAGCACGCCCTCCGCCACCACCCTCGATGCGGTCTCTGTGATCGGCAGCGGTGAAGCCCGCCAGGTGCAGCGCATCACCCGCGAGAACCTCGACATCCTGCCGCCGGGCACCAGCCTGCAGAAGACCCTGAACCTGCTGCCGGGCGTCAACGCGCAGTCGGCCGATGCGCTGGGCACCAACGAGCAGTCGATGACGCTGAGCCTGCGCGGCTTCAACTCCACCCGTCTCGGTTACACGCTCGACGGCGTGCCGCTGGGCGATGGCGCGTACAACAACTACAACGGCCTGACCATCAACCGTGCGCTGATCAGCGAGAACATGGCCGGTGCGGAACTGGCGGTGGGTATCGGCAGCCTCGGTACGCCGTCCACCAGCAACCTCGGCGGCACGATTTCCTATACCTCCGACCGCCCGGCCCAGGAACTCGGCGGACGCGTGGTGCAGACCTTCGGCAGCGATGCCAACCGCCGCACCTTCGTGCGCGTGGACAGCGGCGAGTACAACGGTTTCTCCGGCTACGTCTCCGGGATGAATGCCGTCTCCGATCTGTGGAACGACCAGACCGCCTACAACAAATCCACCACCAAGCAGTTCAATGCCAAGGGCGTGTGGAACTTCGGCCGCAGCCAGATCACCGGTTTCGTCGATACCTCGCGCACCACCCAGGCCGACTACTTCTACCTGTCCAAGGACGAGATGTCGCGCGGTCTCGGCTGGGACTGGGGCGGCTACGCACCGGACTGGAACAAGGCGGTGGCCAAGGCCTACTGCAACACCGCCAGCTTCAACGCGAAGAAGTGCGACAGCAGCGGCCCGGACAAGGACGCCGACGGTGCCTTCACCGCCGGGCAGATCCTGCGTGACGACAACCTGTACTATCTGGCCGGCGACTTCTTCCTGGCCGATGGCTTCAGCCTACGCGCGCTGGCCTACCACCATGATGACCGCGGCGAAGGCCACAACTGGAACAGCGGTGCGTGGTCGAACAAGGGCACCGCGCAGGAGATTCCGATCATCTTCCGCAATACCATCTACACCATCGACCGCGACGGCGGCACGCTGTCCTTCGACTGGGAGCTGGGCGCGCACCGCATCGAAGGCGGCGTCTGGTACGAGCGCAACACCAGCAGCGCCGAGCGCTACCAGACCGCCGTGGACGGCCCGCGTGACCTGAGCGGCATGAACACCCTGCCCTCCGATGTCGGCGTGTTCGCCCAGCGTACCCGCTGGAAGACCCATCAGTTCTTCCTGAAGGACACCTGGCGCCTGCTCGATGACCGCCTGACCCTGGAGTTCGGCGCCAAGAGCCCACACGCGACCTCCGATGCGCAGGCGCTGCCGGGCGACGCAAAGACGCCGATCTCGCCGAGCTCGAACAACCAGTTCGCCACCGGTTCGCTCAAGGCCAGCAAGAATTTCCTGCCCAGCATCGGCGCCAACTTCCGCCTGGCCGAACACCATGAAGTCTTCGCCAGCTATGCCGAGAACATCGCCATGTTCCAGGGCGGCTTCAAGCTCGGTCCGCAAGCGGTCAGCCAAGCGACCTGGAATGCGCAGGGCAACCTGAAGCCGGAGGAATCTCGCTCTCTGGAAGCCGGCTACCGCTTCGTCACCGATACCCTGCAGGCCTCGGTCGCGGCCTACAGCGTGCGCTTCGACAACCGCCTGCTGCAGTACAACCCCTGTGACTCGCGGCAGCCGGTCGGCCCGACCTGCGGCAATCGCTTCTACAACGTCGGCGGCGTCGACAGCCGTGGTGCCGAGCTGACCGTGCTGTGGACCCCGAACGAGCACTTCAGCTGGTACACCTCGGCCTCGCTGAACCGCTCGACCTATGCCTCCAACTACGTGCAGGCCGGCGTCGAGCAGCAGATCAAGGGCAAGATCCAGACCGACACGCCGAAACAGCTGCTGGCCACCGAAATCACCTGGCGTGACAACGGCTGGTTCGCCAGCCTGCGCGGCAAGTACACCGGCGAGCGCTTCTACACCTACACCAACGACCAGGGCTTCGGCGGCTTCACCGTGTTCGATCTGGCCGGTGGCTATGACTTCGGCCAGGTCGGTTTCGCCAAGGGCGTGCGCCTGGCGTTCAACGTGACCAACCTGACCAACAAGCGCTACGCCAGCAACCTGGATTCGAGCGTGTTCGCGCCCAGCGACCCGGCCGGCAAGCTGTACGTGTTCCATGCCTCGGCACCGCGCCAGGTGTTCGGTACGATCGACCTTCGCTTCTGATCGACCGCCCGGAGTCCACCGATGCTCGCGACCGCCCTGCTGCTGGCCACCCTCTCCGCCAGCGGATACTCCGCCCCACATGAGGCCACTGGTGCGCCGCCACGCACCCTTGAACTGGGCGGCCGCACCTACGTGGATAGAGGCCTAGTCGCCGCCGGGCGGCTGCCGGCGGGCACGGTGGACTTCCTCGGCGACACGCTGGGCTCGTTCTCGTCGCTGGCGGTACAGCCCGGCACCTGGAAGCGCACCGCCAACGGCTACCAGGGCGTGCTGTGGACCCTGCCCGACCGTGGCCGCAACGATCCCGAGGCCGGCCTGTTCTACGACTACGCCGGCCGCGTGGAGCGCATGCAGCTGCGCATCGACACCACCCCGGGCAAGCCCGGTGCGCTGGGCACGCTGAGCATGGTGCCCGACAAGGGCGTGGTGCTGAAGGACTTCAACGGGCAACCCTTCACCGGTGCCGACCCGGGCGACCACACCATCATCCAGCGCGACGTGGTGCTGCCCTCGCCCGCCAGCGGCGCCGGTGCGGGCAAGGTCTCGCTGGATGCGGAATCGCTGCAGTTCAGCGCCGACGGTCATTTCTACATCGGCGACGAGTACACCGCCAATGTCTACTATTTCGATGCGCAGGGCCAGCTGCAGGGCGTGATCGTGGCGCCGCCCGCGATCCGCCCGCAGCGCGAGGGCAAGCCGGCCTTCGGTTCATTGGTGCCGCCGCAGACCGGTCGGCGCAACAACCAGGGCGTGGAAGGCATGGGCCTGTCACCCGATGGCGGCCGCCTGTTCGTGGCGCTTCAGAGCGCGACGCTGCAGGACAGCGCGCAGGGCAATGCGGCCGGACGCATCAATACCCGCGTGCTGGTTTATGACGTGACGACCTCACCGACGCCACAGCAGCCGATCGGCCATTACGTGATGGCTTTGCCCGCGTACGCGCACGACGGCAAGGGCAAGCTGGACCGTACCGCCGCGCAGAGCGAACTGCGCGCACTGGATGCCAACCGCTTCCTGCTGCTGGCCCGTGATGGCAACGGCCTCGGCAAGGACGGTGACGACCCCATCGTCTACAAGTCTGTGCTGCTGGTGGATGTGTCTGCTGCCAGCAACCTGGCCGGCAGCACCTACGAAACCGGCACGACCCCGGTACTGGCCGACGCGGTGGACACCACGTTGAAGGCGGGCATCGTGCCCGCGCGTAGCGACGAGCTGCTGAACCTGCTCGACCGCCCGCAGCTTGCGCGTGCCGGGCTGGACCTGGACACCAAGCGCGGCCCGCATGCTGGCCTGCTGTCGGAGAAGTGGGAAGCCATGGACGTAGTGCCGGCCCTGGACCCGCGACACCCGAACGACGTGCTGCTGTTGATCGGCAACGACAACGACTTCATCGCCCGCCACTGCCGCATGCAGGGCGATGCCTGTGACAGCCCCTACGACAACGACAACCGCGTGCTGGTGTACCGCCTGACGCTGCCTTGAGACACCGCTTGGCATGGCTGGCGTTGTCGGATCGGCGCGATACGCCCTGTAGAGTCGAGCCATGCTCGACTCATGCCGCAACACAGTCGAGCATGGCTCGACTCTACAAAACTCACCCGCGCAGGGTGGCGCCGCCGTCCACGTACAGGTCGCTCATCGCCACGTGGCCGGCCTGTTCGGACAGCAGGAACATCACTGCATGGGCGATGTCTTCAGGCGTGGCCAGCTTGCGCAGCGGAATGCCAGCCTTGTAGGTCTCCAGGCTGCCGGCGATCACCCGCTCCGCACCGCGCTCGTCCTGCCACATGCCGGTCTGCATCGGGGTCAGTGTTGAACCCGGGGCGACGATGTTGCAGCGGATGCCGAGCGGCGCCAGCTCCAGCCCAAGGCAACGGGTGAACATCGTGGCGGCAGCCTTGGATGCCGCATAGGCAGCCATGCCGTGCCTTGGCACCCCGGCCGCATTCGAACTGACAGTGACAATCGCGCCCTGCCGGCGCGGCGACATCACCCGCGCCAGTGCACGCCCGACATGGAACACGCCATCGGCGTTCACCGAGAATACCCGGCGCCAGTCGGCATCGGTGGTCCCGGCGACTTCGCCCACGTGCAGCACCCCGGCCACGCTTGCGGCCAGGCCGATCGGCCCGAGGCTGGCTTCCACCCGATCCACGAGTGCGTCCACCGCCACGCTGTCGGTCACATCGAGCGAAAACGTCTGCACACCTGCACCCGCGACTGCGGGTACCTCGCGATCGGTGGCCACCACCGTGCAGCCAGCCGCTGCCAGCAACCGCACCAGCGCTTCACCGATGCCACCGGCCGCGCCGGTCACCAGGGCCACGCGGCCTTCAAAGCCGGTCAACTGCATGTTGCGATCTCCTGTTGCTCGTCCCAGTGGCGCAGCCGCGCCGACAGCCACGGTGCCAACTGTGCCACCGAGTCACGCCCAGTCAGTTCGGCGTGCAGGAACGGCAGCTCCAGCGCCTGCACCTTGCGTGCGTGCGCCCGCCACAGCGCCGCCCGCAGCTGTGGGCGTGCCTGGTGATCACGACCGGCGCGCACATGTACCAGGGTGCCGTCGAACGGCCGGTGGATGTGTTCGCGGATCAGTCGATTGGTGCCGGTCACCGCACGCACCACGCCGTCCAGCACCACGTCCGGCAGACTGCCCAGCGCGCTGCCGCCTCGCCGCAGGAATGCAAGGATGCGTTCGCGGTTGTCCAGCTCCGGATGCGCCTCCGGGTCATGGCCGGCGATCGCCAGCAGTGCGCGCAGCGCGGCAATCGGGTCGGGCTCCGGTTCGGTGCGCCAGCACTCGCTGGGGTAGGCATCCAGCAGTACCAGCTCACCCACCTCACGGCCGATCTCATGCAGGCGCACCGCCATCGCCTGGGCGAGGATGCCGCCCACCGACCAGCCCAGCAGGTGCACCGGACCCTGCGGCTGCAACGCCACGATGCGGCGCACGTAGTCGTTGGCCATCGCTTCGATGCTGGACGGCATCGGTTCGCGTGCATCCAGCGCGGGAGACTGAAGGCCGTACACCGCACGTGCCGGCTGCAGCGCCCTGGCCAGGGCCCGATAGTTCCATGCAATGCCACCGGCCGGGTGCAGCACGAACAGCGGTCCAGGCCCGGTGGCATCGGTGGCGGCCAAGGCAATGACCGGCCCCAACGCGTGGTCGGCCAGTGCCGGTGGTTCAGCGATGCGCGTCGCCAACGCGGCCACGGTTGGCTGGGCGAACAGGGCACCCAGGCCGAGATCGCAGCGCCAGCGCTGTTCGATGGCCAGCAGCAGGTGCACCGCCGACAGCGAGTCGCCGCCGAGGCTGAAGAAGTCCGCATCCACTGCCACCGGTGCTTCGCGGCCCAACGCCTGCGCGAACAAGCCGGCCAGTTCCTGCTCCAGTGGCGTGCGCGGCGCCAGTCCGCCCACGTCCTGCTGCGGCGGCTTCGGCAACGCATTGCGGTCCAGCTTGCCGTTGGCGGTCACCGGCCAGTGATCGACGCCAACAAATGCCGACGGCACCATGTAATCCGGCACGCGCGTGGCCAGATGGCTGCGCAGTGCGCTGGCATCGGCCAGCGCGGATGGCACGTAGGCCACCAGCCGGGCATCGCCGGGCGCGTCCTGGCGCAGCAGCACTTCCACGCGCTCCAAGCCCGCCAGCTCGCGCAGCGCCGCCTCGATCTCGCCCAGCTCGATGCGCAGGCCGCGCAACTTCACCTGGTGGTCGCTGCGGCCGAGGTACTCGACCGCACCATCGTCGCGCCAGCGCGCCACATCGCCGGTGCGATAGATGCGTTCGCCATGTAGGAATGGATCGGCAAGGAAGCGCTCGGTGGTCAGGTCATCGCGGCCAAGGTAGCCACGTGCCAGCTGCACGCCACCGAGGTAGAGATCACCGGGCACGCCAACCGGCAGCGGCTGCATCCGCGCATCCAGCACGTACAGGCGGGTATTCCAGACCGGGAAACCGATCGGCACCGGCCGTGAACGGTCCTGCGCCGACGCAGGCCAGTAGCTCACGTCCACGGCCGCTTCGGTCGGGCCATACAGGTTGTGCAGTTCGGCGCGCACGCGCGCATGGAAGCGGTCGCGCAGTGCGGCGTCCAGCGCCTCACCGCTGGTGAACACGCGACGCAGCTGCAGGCCTTCGGAGGCCGGTGCGGCCAGGAAGGCATCGAGCATCGACGGTACGAAGTGCGCCGTGGTGATGTCATGCGCGCGGATCAGCCGTGCCAGCTCGGTCGGATCACGATGCGCGTCCGGCCCGGCAATCACCAGCGTGGCCCCACACAGCAGCGGCAGGAAGAATTCCCAGACCGAAACATCGAAGGTCGCCGGCGTCTTCTGCAGCACGCGGTCGTCTGCACGGATGCCGTAGTGCTCGCGCATCCACAGCAGGCGGTTGACGATGGCGCGGTGCTCGATGACCACGCCCTTGGGTTCGCCGGTCGAACCGGAGGTGTAGATCACGTAGGCCGCATCGTCCGGTGCCGGATCGGCCCACGGCGCGGCGAAGCTCAGTGCGGTCCATTGTTCCGGTGCGAGCACCGGCACCCTGGACATCCGCGCCGACACATCCGCCGCCGCCAGCACGCACGCCGGCTGCGCCGAGGCCAGGATGCGCGCCAGGCGTTCGTCAGGATGGGCCAGGTCCAGCGGCAGGTACGCGGCTCCCGCACGCAGCACGGCCACCAGCGCAATCACCAGTTCCAGCGAGCGTGGCAACGCCACCACCACCACGCTGCCCGGGCCGACGCCCATCGCGCGCAGCTGGGCGGCCAGCGCAAAGCTGCGCGCCTCCAGCGTGGCGTGGTCCAGCTCGGAATCGCCGAACACCAATGCGGTCGCCTGCGGATCGCGGTCCATGCCCTGCTGCAGCAGCTCAACCAGCGTGGTCTGCGGCAGCCCATGTGCAGTGGCATTGAAGCCGTGCACCACCTGCTGGGCTTCGTCGGCCGTGGCCAGCGGCACCGTCGCAATGTCGTCAGCGTCCAGCGCCGCCGACACGAAATGCAGCAGGCGCGCGGCATGCGACTGCACGTCCTCGCGGCGGTACAGCGCGGGATTGGCTTCAATCTCCAGATCCAGAACACGCTGGCCATCGCCACGGAAGCCCAGCGTCAGATCGTCGACCGGCCCGGTGCACAGCACCTCCAGCGTCGCCTGCACACCGGGCAACACCAGCGGTGCGTAGAACGGCTGCACATTCACCAACGGCCCATGCAGCCGTTGCTGCGCGCCCACCAGGCCCAGGTCACGGCGCAACTGCTCGCCACGATAGCGGCCGTGCTTTCGGCCCTGGCTGAGTTGCCGGCCCAGTGCCCGGCTAAACGCCTCGACACTGCCCTCGCCCGCCGCGACACGCAGCGGCAGCACGTTCATCACCATCGCCGGCACGCGCGCCGATGCGTTGCCGAGCCGCCCCATGAAGGGCACGCCCACCACCACTTCGTCGGCCGCGCTCATCCGCCGCAGGTACTCGGCCGACAGCGCGGCCAGCACATCCGGCCAGGGTTGCAGCCAGCGCGCCGAAGCCTGCAGCAGCTGCTCGCGGAACGCGGCATCGAGCGGCTGCACCCAGCGCAGCGCATCATCGCTGGCCGGCTCGGTACCCGCCAGGCCCACGCCCGCAGGCGCCCCCTGCAGCTGCTCGCGCCACCACTGGCCGGCCAGCCCGCGACGTGCGTCCGCGCGATAGGCCGCGTCGTCCGCCAGCACCCCAGCCAATCCCGGCAAGGGCTCACCCGCGCGGCCGGAGTACAGCGCGCAGACACGGTCGCTGAACAGCGCCATCCCATAGCCATCGGCGGCCAGGTGATGCACACGCAGGTACCAGGCCCAGCGCTGCCCGCCCAGATCGAACAACACCTGCTGACTGATCCGGTCGCGGGTCGGATCGACCGCGCTGAGCCGGTCGGCCTGCATCAGCGCATGCGCCTCCGACACCGGGTCGGCCTCGCCCGACAGATCACGCACCGACAGCAGCGGCACGTGCGCCGGGTCGTGCCATTGCAATGGCTGCCCATCGGTGCCTTCGGCAAAGCGCAGCGCGAAGGCCTCGGATTCAACCGCCGCCTGGTTGGCCGCCGCCACGAACGCAGGCACATCCAGCAGGCCGTCGATCCACACCGCATGGGCGGTATTGAACGACGGATTGTCCGGTGCCAGCCGCTGTGCGAACCACAGCCCGGCCTGCGCCTCGGTCAATGCCAGCGGCGTTGCCATCGCAGCCGCGCTCATGCGCGCTGCGCAGCCTGCAGCGTCTGCACCACACCCCACCACTGGCGCAGCGTGGTGTGTTCGGCCAGCTGCGAGAACTCCAGCGGCAACCCGGTGTTGCCCCAGGCCAGCACCAGTCCGAGCATGCGCATCGAATCCAGGTCCAGGTCGATCAGGTTGTCGTCGTCACCGATCTCGGCCGGTGCACAGTCCAGTACCCGCGCCACATCGGCACGCATGCGCTCCAGGTCCAGCACCTCACCCATAGCGATCATTACAGTGCCTCCAGCAGCTGGTCGGTCGTCATCGGCACACCGCTGGTGCGCGCGATCCAGTGCAGCGCTTGATCGTGGTCGGCGCGCGAGAAATCCGCCACGGCATCGGCGGCGATGAAGGCTTCGATGTCGCGCTGGAACGCTTCCACCACCGTCGCCGTGCAACCGATATGCGCATACACACCGGTCACCAGCAGCTGGTCGCGTCCGCGCACCCGCATCAGCGTTTCCAGGTTGCTGCGCTGGAAAGCGCTGTAGCGATGCTTCACCAGCACATGCTCGCCCGGCTGCGGTGCGACGGCTTCGATGATCGGCTCATGGTCGGCACTGCGGCGCATGCCCGGCCCCCACAGGTCGGCCTGCAGGCCGCGATCACGACGGTCCTGGTCACCGTGCTGGGCGGTGTAGAACACCGGAATGCCGTGGGCACGGCAATGCGCCAGCAGCCGCGCGATGTTGTCCACGGCCGGTCGCAGCGGCGCGTTGCCGGCATCGAACGCGGCGAGGAAGTAGCGCTGCATGTCGTGCACCAGCAGTGCGATGCGATCGCGCTGCGGGCGCCACGGGCCGCGCGCCTGCGGCAGTTCGGCAGCGGTCGGCAAGGGATAGTGGGTAATGCGGGGCAGCGCCATCAGCGCGTTCCTCCTGTCTGTTGCAAATGACGCGCACGCAGCTGCGCACGCAGTTCGCGGCGGCTGATCTTGCCGACCGCGGTGGTATCGAAACTGTCGACGAACACAACCTGGTCCGGCACCTTGAACGCGGCCAGGCCGCGCGTACGCATCCAGGCTTTCAGTGCCGGCGCCTTGATCGGCTCACCCTGCTGGATCACGAACGCGCAGCTGCGCTCACCGAGATAGTCGTCGGGAATGGAGACCACGGCGGCGTCGAACACGCCCGGGTGAGCCAGCAGATGATCTTCGATCTCTTCGGCGGAGATTTTCTCACCGGCCCGGTTGATGTGGTCACCCGCGCGCCCCTGCACCACCAGGTAGCCGCCCGGAAGCTGCTGCACGCGGTCACCGGTGCGGTAGAAGCCGTCGTCGGTGAACGAGCGTGCATTGGCCACCGCATCGTTGTGGTAGCCGCGAATGGTGTACGGGCCGCGGGTCAGCAGGTGCCCGACCTCGCCCTCGGCCACCGGCTGGTCGTGGTCGTCGACCACGCGCACTTCATCGTCCGCACTGATCGGCCGCCCCTGGCAGGCGACGATCAGGTCTTCCGGATCATCCAACCGGGTGTAATTGACCAGGCCTTCGGCCATGCCGAACACCTGCTGCAATGTGCAGCCCAGGCCGTCGATCACCCGCCGCGCGGCCTCGGGCACCAGCTTGGCGCCTCCTACCTGCAGCACCTGCAGGCTGGACAGGTCATGCGCGGTGGTCGCCGCCGCCTGCGCCCACAGCAACGCCAGTGGCGGCACCAGGCCACAGCAGGTCACGTGTTCGCGGGCGATCAGCGGGAACGCCGCGTCCGGGCCGGGGCCGGGGCTGAGCACCACGCGGGCACCGGCGTACAGCGCGCCGAAGAACCCCGGCGAGCTCATCGGGAAGTTGTGTGCGGCCGGCAGCGCGACCAGGTACACGCTGTCGCGGTCGATGCCGCAGATCGCGTTGCTGGCACGGAACGAATAGATGTAGTCGTCGTGCGTACGCGGAATCAGCTTGGACAGGCCGGTGCTGCCACCGGAGATCTGCAGGAACGCCACCGACTGCGGGTCCGGGTCGGCCGGCAGCTGGGCGCGGTCGCCCTGCAGCCCGTCCAACGCGATGAATTCCTGCGCATCGCCGTCGATCACCACCGTGCGTATCGCCGGCACGTCGGCCTGCAATGCCCGCGCCAGCCCGCGATGATCGAAGCCGTCGTGCAGATCGGTGGTGATGTAGGCACTGGCTTCGGCCTTGTTGGCGAAGTGCACCAGCTCGGTGATGCGATGCGCGGGCAACGCATACACCGGCACCAGACCAGCGCGGAACAGGCCACAGACCGTGGTGATGAAACCGGCGGTATTGCCCAGCTGCACCAGCACCCGCTCGCCCGGCTGCAGGCCCCGTGCCAGCAGCCCGGCACCGATACGGCCGGCTTCGTGCCACAGCTGCGCATAGCTCAGGCGCACGTCGCCAGCGACCACGGCAATGTCATCGGCATAGCATTCGGCGCGCTCGCGCAGGAAGGCCGGGAAGGTTTCGCCACGCCAGTGACCGGCCTCGCGGTAGCGCGCCACCAGATCGTCCGGCCATACCTGGCGCAGTGGAATGCGGAAAGAAGTGTCGGAAATGTTCATGCCGCAGGCTCGATCGCGGGCGCGGCGTCGTGGACGCCCAGCGCATTCAACAGGGCAGCAAACTTCGCTGCGGTCTCGGCCACTTCGGCCTCGGGCTGCGACTCGGCGACGATGCCGGCACCTGCGTACAGGCGCAGCTGCGTGCCCTGCAGTCGCGCGCAGCGGATCGCCACGTACCAGTCGCCGTCGCCCTGTGCGTCCAGCCAGCCGACCGCGCCCGCATAGAAACCGCGCGGCACCGGCTCTAGCTCGCGGATGCGCTGCAGCGCCGCCAGGCGCGGCGTGCCACAGACTGCCGGTGTCGGATGCAATTGCGCGAGCAGCTCGGCTGCAGGGGTCTGCGGGTCCTTCAGGGTGGCATGGATGCGCGTGCCAAGGTGCCACATGCTGGCAGTGGCATGCAGCGCCGGGCGCGGCTGCGCATCGATGTGGCTGCAGTACGGCGCCAGGCCGTCGACGATCGCGTCCACCACATGACGGTGTTCGTCATGATCCTTGGTCGAGGCCAGCAATGCCTGCGCGGCGCGCTCGTCTTCGGCAGGATCGGCACTGCGGCGTGCAGATCCGGCCAATGGATGCGACAACAGCTGCGCGCCACGCTTGCGCAGCAGCAACTCGGGCGTTGCGCCGACCAGCCAGGCGGGCGCCTGCCCCAGTTCGACCGGAAGCGGAACCGCGTAGGTGGCCACCGAAGGATCGGCGCCCAGGCGCGCCAGCAGCACCTCCGGTGACAGCGCGTTGCGGGTACGCGCCAACAGGCTGCGCGCCAGCACCACCTTGTGCAGGTCCTGTTCGGGTGCGCGCAGCGCCTGCACTGCCGCGGCAACGGCGGCTGCATAGTCCTGCGCTGCGGGCTCGGCCTGCAATGGGCCCTGCAGCGCGGGGGCCGCCTGTGGCTGCAGCGGCAACGCCGGCAGCAGGCGCTCGGGCTGGTACAGCGCATCGTCGGCACGCGGCTCGAACGGCACCGCCCCGACCAGCAGCCCCGGCCCGCCGCGCTGCTGCGCGAAGAATTCGGCAACACGCCCGGCCAAGCTGGCCAGCGCGCCATTCGGCAGCGTCGCCCGGCACCCACGTGCGTGCACGTGCTGGCCAGCATGCTGCAGCAGGAACAGCGACGCGTCGTCGCTGTTCTCCAACAGCGCCGGTGCAGCCTCGGGCCACGCGCCCTGCATCAGGGAATCGTTCATGGGGTCTCCTTCATCCGGTGCGCCGCGGCCAGCGCGCACAGCAACAGCAGCAGCGCGCCGACCAGCAGGTAAGGCAGGCTCGGCCCGCCGCGATACAACAGCGTGCCGAGCATCGGCCCGGCCACCATGCCCAGGCCCTGCGCGGCCGCCACAGTGCCAGCGGCGGCACCCTGCTCGTGCGCCTCCACGGCATCGGCGGCCAGCGCCTGGAACGAGGGGAACACGAAGCCCATGCCGAAAGCGGCCAGCGCGTAGGCCGCCGGCAACTGCCAGGCGTGCTGTACGCCCGCCACGGAGGCGAAACCAATACCGGAGATCAGTGCACCGAGGATGATCCAGCGCCGCGGGTGCACGTCCAGCTTCATCACCCACGCCTGCGCCAGGATCAGACCGACACCGACCGCAGTGAGCGCGATGCCGGCCATGCGCGCGCCGGCTGCAGCATCCAGACCCAATCGATCAATCGCGAAGAAGCCGACCGTGACCTGCGCGATGGTGACCGACACCATCGCGATGAACGCCGCCAACTGCGGCAGGCGCAGGCGCGGGTCGAGCCTGCGCATCGGCGCGCGGCGCTGCGCGCCGCCTCCCGCCACCGGCGGCGTGGCCGGCAGCCGCCAGGCCAGCAATGCCAGCGCCAGCAGCGGCAGCACGGCGGCCACATACAGCGCCAGCGACAGATTCGTGTAGGCCAGCCAACCCGCGGCCGCCGGACCCAGCACCATGCCCAAGGCGTTGGCGCTGCCCAGCCGCGCGAGGAAGCTGGCGCGCTGTCCGGCCGGGGCCTTGTCAGCGATCAGCGCGGCGGCCGTGGGCGGGACGGCCGCATAGAACAGCCCGATCAGGCCGCGTGCACCCACCAGCACCAGCACCGACACCAGTACCGGCGGCACCGCCTGCAGAGCCACGTCGATGAACACCGCCAGCGCGATGTAGACCACGGTGTAGGCACTCATCGCCAGCATCAGCACGCGCTTGCGGCCAATGCGGTCGCTGAGCTGGCCCCACGGGCGCGCGGCCAGCATCCACAACACGCCCGCCGCCGTGACCGACAGTCCAGCGTGCCACTCGGACAGGCCGAGCATGCGGACCACCGGACCGATCACGGCAACGAAGGACATCATCGCCATGGTGCCGATCAGGGCTGCCAGGACCAGTGCCGGCAAGCCGGGAACGACGGGACGTGCGTGCATGGAACACCAGCCGTAACAGGGAAGGATCGCCGGGTACGCCTGTGCGCCCCGCCCGGCATCCGTCCCGTTCAGGGGCGGACACCGCCCTCAAATGATAACGGCTCGTATTTGCATTTGATACCCATTCTCTTGAATGAGCGTGTAACAGTGGCTTCAGCGCGTTGCGCGCAGGCCCAGCAGGCCACGCCGCTTGAACCACCATTCCAGAGGCAGCGTGACCAGCGGCGGGAGGGCCGCCAGCAGCGCCAGCGCACTGGCCCACCACGGCCAGCGCAGGCGCACGGCCGCGAACAGGGTGACCGCCACGTAGACCAGGAACGCCACGCCATGCAGCGGGCCAAACAGCTTCACCAGTGCCACGTTGGCCATCGGGCCGTACTTCATCCACATGCCGATGAGCAGGCCGGCCCAGGTCACGGCCTCGATGAAGGCGACCACTGCGAACAGGCGTCCGGTCGGGTGCATGGGGGAATGTTGGGTCACGCGGGGCTCCGGCATCGGGAAATCAAATGCGAATGATACGCAGATGCACGCAAGCCTGGCACCACTGGATAGCGCCGGGCCATGCCTGACGGACGTGGCGGCAAAAGCGCGTCCACCCAGGTGGACACCTACCGAGGCATGTGCGGAAGGATCTGCTCTCCGATCTCGCGCAGCACGCTGTCCATCGGCCGCCCGTTGTCGACCAGGTTGAACATCACATGCGCCACGCCCTGCGCATGCACGCGCAGCAGATAGTCGCGCAGACCGTCGCGGCCGACCTTCAGGCCCAGCGGCAGCGGCTCGGGCGGTGCCTGCGGGTCTGCCTGCAGGTCCAGCAGCATCGACTGCACGAACGGTTTGCCTGCCCCGCCGCGTTGCACGAGCGCCTGTTGCCACAAGCCGATGCGCCCTTCCTGCGCAGCCTCCTCGCGGTGATAGGTGGCCCAGCCTTCGGCCTCGCGCGCGATCCACTGCAAGCTCTGCCGCGCCGTGCCCACCACCAGCATCGGGATGCGCGTGGCCGGCGCCGGCAGCACATCGAAGCCGCCGGTCGCCCGCAGCACCGCGGTCCGCTCATCGGCATCAGGTGACAGCGCCGCGCGCAGCAGCGACCAGCGCTCACGGAAGGTCGCTGCCCTGCCCTCCAGGTCCTCGCCGAACGCGGCGAACTCTTCCGGTCGATCGCCCGATCCCAGCCCCAGCACGAAACGTCCATCGCTGATCCGGTCCAGGCTCAGTGCCGACTTCGCCACCTGCAGCGGTTGCCGCAGCGGCAGCACGATGGCCGCACTGCCGACCGCGATGCGCTCGGTCGCGGCAGCCAGCATGCCCAGCCACAGGAACGGGTCGTCCAATGCGCTGGCCGTCGCATCCGGGCCCTGTGGCACCATCAAAGGTACATCGCGGGTCCACAGCGCGGCGAAGCCCAGATCGTCGGCCAGCCGCGCGATGCGCCGCGCCTCGCGTGGATCGGCCAGCCCATGCGCCGCAACGGGCGTCATCAGGCCCAGGCTCAGCCCTTGCTGCGGAAACAACGAAGCGTAGGCGGGATTGAATTCACTCATGCCGCCAGCTTAGCGTGCAGCTACCCGGCGACGATGACGCGCCACACACCACTGGAAGAACGCTGCATGCCGAAGATCCGCCCCGCCCATTTCGATGACCTGCCTGCGATCAGTGGCGTGTGCCTGGCCGCGTTCAACGAGGCAGTAGCGCCGACGCTCAGCGCAACCGGCATCGCCACCTTCGGTAGCGTTGCGGCCACCGATGCGTTCGGCGCACGCCTGCGGGGCGACAACCTCATCCTGGTGGCCGAGCAGGAAGCACGCGTGGTCGGCGTGGTCGAACTGAAGGAGGGACGGCACCTGGCGATGCTGTTCGTCGATCCCGCCTGCCAGGGCCAGGGCATCGGCCATGCCTTGTTCGAAGCGGTGCTGCCGCAGGTGCGCGGGCCGATGCTGACCGTGCGCGCTTCGCTCAATGCAGTGCCTGCCTACCTGCGCTATGGCTTCGTGCTAGATGGCGAGGTTGGCGAGTTCAATGGGTTGGTGTATCAGCAGATGGTGCGGGCAGCGGCCTGAAGGCATCCTCCTGGCATTGACCGGCAATGCCCGACGGGCGTCATGCCCTGCAGCACGCCCGTCATAAGCAAACTGAATCAGCACGTTCCCCGGCCCTTCCTACAATGGCCTGTCACCCTGCCCTTCGAGATGCTGCCGATGCGCGTCGCGCTTTCCGTGTTGCTGCTGGCCTCGGCGCTGAGCGCCTGCACGCCAGCCCCGGTGTCCACCGCCAACTCCGCCGAAGCCCCAGCACCAGCCACGGCCATCGCCTGGCGCCAGGGCGACGTCGACGATGCGTTCGCCGAGGCTGCCGACAGCGGCAAGCCGGTGCTGCTGTACTGGGGCGCGGTCTGGTGCCCGCCCTGCAACCAGCTCAAGGCCGGCCTGTTCAAGGACCCGGCCTTCATCGCACTGACCGGCAAGTTCGTGCCGGTCTACCTGGATGGCGACGAGGAAGGGGCGCAGGCGTGGGGCGAGCGCTTCGGCGTGCGCGGCTACCCGACCCTGATCGTGCTCGATCCGCAGCGCAACGAAATCACGCGCGTGGCCGGTGGCAACGACGCGGCCGAACTGACCCGCGCACTGACCGTGGCCGCCGGACGCCGCAGCGCAGTCGCTGCCACACTGGCCACCGCGCTGGCGACGCCGGACAGGCTGGCCGCCGAGGACTGGCAGGTGCTGGGCGACTACGGCTGGGAAGTGGATGCCAACCGCCTGGCCGGCGAACGCAGGAGCGAGGACGTGCTGCGGCAGCTATCCAAGGCGGCGCCGGAGGCTACCCTGCAGCGTCGTTTCGCGCTGCTGGCGCTGGCCACCGCGGAGAAACCGAGCGCCTCGCCCACCGAAGTCCGTGAGCTGCTGCAGGCGGTACTGGCCCAGCCGGCCGAGGTACGCCGCAACCGCGAGCTGCTGGGCTATGCCGGCGCCACGCTGGTCAAGCAGGCCAGTGCCGGCCCGGCCACCCGCAATACGCTGGGCCAGCAGTTGCTGGTGGCGCTGGAACGCGCCGACGCAGAGCGCGGCGACCGCGCCGACGACGCGCTGTCGCGGGCCCTGACAGAGGTGTCGCTGGCCCGCCAGCAGCAACCGAAGGGCGCGCTACCGGCGGCGCTGGTGGCGCGGGTCAAGCAACGCGTCGCCGCGGCCGATGCTGCCGCCACCGATGCCCATGCGCGCCAGGCCACGATCAGCAGCGCGGTCTATGCCCTGCGCGAGGTGGGTGACGACGCGGGAGCGGAAGCGCTGTTGCTGGCCGAACTGAAGCGCAGTGAGCAGCCGTACTACTACATGCCCGAGTTGGCCGAACTGGCCGAGCAGCGCGGCGACACCGCCGGTGCACTGGAATGGCTGAAGCGTGCCTACGACGGTGCGCAGGGCCCGGCCACCCGCGTGCAATGGGGCGTGCTGTACGTGGAAGGGTTGCTGAAGCTGGCGCCGGACGATGCACCGCGCATCGAGCAGGCCACCAGCTCGCTGATCGCCGAACTGGACGCACAGCCGTCGGGTTATCACCAGCGCACGCGCCAGCGTTTCGAGCGCCTGGCCGGGCAGCTGAAGGCGTGGAGTGGCAAGCACCAGGGCGCAGAGACCCTGGCGCGGTTGCAGCAACGGATGCAGCAGGCGTGTGGCGAGCAGGTCGACAGCGC
Organism: Stenotrophomonas maltophilia group sp. Smal17; assembly: GCF_030237045.1. NCBI lineage: Bacteria > Pseudomonadati > Pseudomonadota > Gammaproteobacteria > Lysobacterales > Lysobacteraceae > Stenotrophomonas > Stenotrophomonas maltophilia group sp. Smal17. The sequence goes on along the minus strand of NZ_JASJSU010000073.1, from coordinate 277 downwards.
TTGCAGGGACTGGCTGAGCTGAGTTGATGAAAGCGCTGGCGGCCGGTTCGCCTTCCGGCGCTTTTGTTGATATCGGTTGTGGCGGGAAAAGGGCCCGCCGGGACACGCCGTAAACCCATCCTTGGGGGCTCGATGGCGCCATCCATGGCGCCATCGGTCCCGGCCAGCCCCTCCCCCCCCACCGGGCGGTTTCCTGCGAGCGCGGGCAGCGCATCAGCGCGCCGGTGAGGGTTCGAAAAGCGGGTCTTGGTAGTGCCGGCCGCTGGCCGGCAACCCG
>NZ_JASJSU010000072.1:0-21536 GCF_030237045.1 Stenotrophomonas maltophilia group sp. Smal17 | reverse complement strand
CCGGAAGTCGAGCATGGCTCGACTCTACATAGGCGCAGCCGAGCATGGCTCGACTCTGCAGAGGGCATCATGCCGCCGAGGCGGCAACCTTCTCCAGGATCCGCTTGCCGCTGCTCTCCAGCGCGGCGTCTTCCTGCGCCTTCTGCTGCTGTGCCAGCTTCGCGCCCGGGCACTGCGCCAGCATGTAGTTGGCGTCGAAGTTGAGCTTCTCGACCAGGAAGTCGACGAACGCACGCACCTTCGGCGAGACCAGGCGGCCACCGGCGAACACGGCGTTGAAGTCCACCTCCGGGCCGGTCCAGCCGGCCAGCACGCGGCGAACCATGCCGGACTCGACGAACGGTTTGGCCATCACATCGCCAGTCAGCAGCAGGCCTTCGCCGCACACCAGTGCGCCGTTCAGTGCGGACATGTCATTGGCCGTCATCAGCGGCGTGACCGGGAAGTCACGCAGTTCGCCGCCGTTCTCGCCCAGCTGCCAGGTGAAGCGCGGCGAATTGCCGGTGTGATACGGCTTGCGCATCGCCAGGATGCGGTGGAACTGCAGCTCTTCAGGATGCAGCGGCTCGCCATAGCGTTCGATGTAAGCCGGGCTGGCGAACACCTGCGTGCGCAGGCTGCCGAGTTTGCGCGCGACCAGGTTGGAGTCGGGCAGGGCGCCGACGCGCAGTGCAAGATCCGCTTCGCCGGCAATCAGGTCCAGCTTCTCGTTGCCCATGTGCATGTCCAGGCGGATCTCCGGATACTGCGCATGGAACTGGCCCAGCAGCGGCGCGATCCAGGTGATGCCGATCGAATAGGGCACGGTGAAGCGCAGCCAGCCGCGCGGGCCGGACTGCAGCTGGCTCACCGCACTCTCGGCTTCTTCAAGCTCGCGCGCGATGCGCTGGCAATGCTCGTGGTAGATCGAACCGGCTTCGGTCAGGCCGAGGCGGCGCGTGGTCCGGTGCAGCAGGCGCGCGCCCAGGCGCGTTTCCAGTTCCTGCACTTTGCGGCTGACCGTGGTCTTGGGAAGGCCGAGCGATTTGGCAGCGGCAATGAAGCTGCCTTGCTCGACCACCTTGACGAAGATCAGCGTCTCGTTGAGATCGTGGGACATGGTCGGGGATCCTGGACGTCGGGGATGGGACAATCGTGACAGAACGATTGGACCGGGAACGGGATGATTATTCCCCTTAATCAGGACTAATCAAGTAAAGGTTTGAGGTCTATCGTGGCGCCATTCGTTATTTGGAGCCCGTCCGCCATGAGCCTGCGCAACATTCTTGCCCGTCTCCGGAATGCCGGCCAGAACACCCTGGACCTGGCGATGACCGTTGAAGCCCGTCCGAGTTCCTTGGTGCACAAGGATTTCCGGGAGTTTACCGCGCCCATGCGTCAGCAACGTGGCGGCGTCATCCGCCTGGCCCCGCACAAGGGTGACCGGCTGCGTCGAATTGGGACTATCCCGGATTTGGGAGGAAATGTCCCGTGAATGGGATGCTGACGCCCGAAGTCCTGGTCCTCGGCGGCACCGGCGCCGTGGGTCAGGGTGTGGTCGGTGCATTGCTGGAAGCCGGCAGCCCGGTGCTGGTGGTCGGTCGCGATCCGGGCCGGCTGGCGGCACTGCACGAACAGTTCGCCGATGAGCCAGGCCTGGAAACGCTGCTGGGCTCGCTCAGCGATGATGGTTCGGCACGCACGCTGGCCGAGCGCATCACGCAGCGGCCGCGACCGTTGGCAGCGGTCATCGCTGCGATGGGCGGCCCCTACCGCCGTGGCCGCGTGACCGATCGCAACGGTGACGAGCTGATGGGCGCGATGCAGGCCGACCTGATGCCGCACGTGCATGCGGTGCGCCACCTGCTGCCGCTGCTGCAGGACAACGTGCACGCGCGCCGCTACGTGATGATCGGCAGCCCGGCCAATGCCAAGCCGTGGGCGGGTTACGGCGAGACCTCGATCACCACCGCCGCGCTGCGCATGTACGCGCAGGTGGTGCATCAGGAAGCGCAGGCGCTGGGCGTGCGTGCGCAAATGCTGGAAGTCTGCAGCCCGGTCTGTACCCCGGCCAACGCGGCCAACGCCTGCATCGAGTGGCCCAGCTCGCTGCTGGTCGGCCGTCGCGTGGTCTCGCTGCTCGATGGTTGCCGCGACAACCGCGCCATCGTCCGTTGCGACAGCAGCGATGCCGAACTGCCGCGCGGCCTGCTGCACCTGGAAGTACCCCCGCTCTGGCGCGATACCGCAGGCGTCGCTTGACCTCGACCAAGGTTGAGGTCGCAGTATGCGCCGCCGATTTTCGCAACACCTTTTCATATAGCTGTACCACCCCTCCGTACGGATGCATGCCATGACTTCCCCCAATACCACCCCACATCGTTTCGGCCATCGCATCGCGATGGCCGGCGTGTCGATCCTCGCCGCGGCCGTGCTTGCAGCCTGCAGCGGCGGCCATGCCGAAGAAGCCGGTGCGCCGCCGCCGCCGCAGGTCAGCGCCGCGCCGGTGCTGGTCAAGCAGGTCAGCCAGTGGGACGAGTTCAGCGGCCGCGTCGAAGCGGTGCAGAGCGTTGAACTGCGCCCGCGCGTGTCCGGCTACATCGACAAGGTCAACTATGTCGAAGGCCAGGAAGTGAAGAAGGGCGAAGTGCTCTTCACCATCGACGCACGCAGTTACCAGGCCGAGTACGATCGTGCCGCCGCCGAACTGGCCCGCGCCCGCACCCAGGCCACGCTGGCCCGCAGCGAGTCCGAGCGTGCCAAGCGGTTGTCCGAGCAGCAGGCGATCTCCACCGAGACCGCCGAGCAGCGTCGCGCTGCCGCCGACCAGTCCGGTGCGGCCGTGCAGGCGGCGCAGGCTGCGCTGGACGCGGCCCGCCTCAACCTGGAGTTCACCAAGGTGCGTGCCCCGATCGACGGCCGTGCCGGCCGCGCGATGGTCACCGCCGGCAACCTGGTCACCGCCGGCGACAGCGCCAGCGTACTGACCACGCTGGTCTCGCTGGATACCGTGTTCGTCTACTTCGATGCCGACGAAAGCACCTTCCTGCGTTACGCACAGATGGCACGCAAGGGCGAGCGCCCGAGCGAGCGCGACAGCGATCTGCCGGTGAAGGTCGGCCTGTCCGGTGAAGAGGGCTACCCGCATTCGGGCAAGGTCGACTTCCTCGACAACCAGGTGGCCCGCAGCACCGGCACCATCCGCGTCCGTGCGCTGCTGGACAATGCCGACCGCCAGTTCACGCCGGGCCTGTTCGCCCGCGTGCAGCTGCTCGGCAGCGGCCAGTTCCAGGCCATGCTGATCGATGACAAGGCCGTGCTGACCGACCAGGACCGCAAGTACGTCTACGTGGTCGACAAGGATGGCAAGGCGCAGCGCCGCGACATCCAGCTCGGCCGTACCGCCGAAGGCCTGCGCATCGTCGAGCACGGGCTGGCTGCCGGTGACAAGGTGATCATCGACGGCGTGCAGAAGGTGTTCATGCCGGGCATGCCGGTGCAGGCCAAGGCCGTGGCGATGCAGCCACAGGCCGCGCCGGCACCGGGCCGCGACGCCACCGCCGCACTGAACCACTGATCCGCCGTCTCCTGATTCGCGTTTCCGCTTAGCTGCCGGCGCCAGCGGCAGCCTTCCCTGCCTTCGTCATATCGGCGAGGGGCAGGGCGGCTGTTGCCCGCCGACGGCATTTCCCAGGAATTCCTCCATGGACTTTTCCCGTTTCTTCATCGACAGGCCGATCTTCGCGGCGGTGCTGTCGATCGTGATCTTCGCCGCAGGCCTGATCACGATTCCCATCCTGCCGATCAGCGAGTACCCCGAAGTGGTGCCGCCGTCGGTGGTGGTGCGCACGGTGTATCCGGGCGCCAACCCCAAGGTCATTGCCGAGACCGTCGCCACGCCGCTTGAAGAGGCGATCAACGGCGTCGAAGGCATGATGTACCTGAAGTCGGTCGCCGGCTCCGATGGCGTGCTGCAGATGACCGTCACCTTCCGCCCGGGCACCGACCCGGACGCGGCGGCGGTGAAGGTGCAGAACCGCGTGGCGCAGGCGCAGGCGCGCCTGCCCGAGGACGTGCGCCGGCAGGGCGTGACCACGCAGAAGCAGTCGCCGACCTTCCTGATGGTGGTGCACCTGACCTCGCCGCAAGGCAAGTACGACACCCTGTACCTGCGCAACTACGCACGCCTGCACGTCAAGGATGCGCTGGCGCGTATTCCGGGCGTGGGTGACGCACAGATCTTCGGTGGCGGCGATTACGCCATGCGCGCCTGGCTGGACCCGGACAAGGTGGCTTCGCGCGGCCTGACCGCCAGCGACGTGGTGCGCGCCATGCGCGAGCAGAACGTGCAGGTCTCGGCCGGCCAGCTCGGCGCCGAACCGCTGCCGAACAGCCAGTTCCTGACCCTGATCAACGCCCAGGGCCGGCTGAAGACCGAAAAGGAGTTCGGCGACATCGTGCTCAAGAGCGGCGTCGATGGCGAGATCGTGCGCCTGGCCGACGTGGCCCGCCTGGAACTGGGTGCCGGCGACTACACGCTGCGCTCGCAGCTGGACGGCAAGAACGCGGTCGGTATCGGTATCTTCCAGTCGCCGGGTGCCAATGCACTGGAGATCCGTGACCAGGTCATCTCGACGATGGACGAGATGCAGAAGACCATGCCGGCCGACGTGAAGTACGAAGCGGTGTACGACACCACCATTTTCGTGCGCGACTCGATCAAGGCCGTGGTTTCCACGCTGCTGGAAGCCATCGCGCTGGTGGTGCTGGTGGTGATCCTGTTCCTGCAGACCTGGCGTGCCTCGATCATCCCGCTGATCGCGGTGCCGGTGTCGGTGGTCGGTACCTTCGCTGCGCTGTACCTGCTGGGCTTCTCGATCAACACGCTGAGCCTGTTCGGCCTGGTGCTGGCGATCGGCATCGTGGTCGACGACGCGATCGTGGTGGTGGAGAACGTCGAACGCAACATCGAGGAAGGATTGTCGCCCACCGCAGCGGCCCACCAGGCCATGCGCGAGGTCTCCGGCCCGATCGTGGCGATCGCGCTGGTGCTGTGTGCCGTGTTCGTGCCGATGGCCTTCCTGTCCGGTGTCACCGGCCAGTTCTACAAGCAGTTCGCGGTCACCATCGCCATCTCCACGGTGATCTCGGCGATCAACTCGCTGACCCTGTCGCCGGCGCTGGCCGCGCGCCTTCTGAAGGCCCACGGCGCGCCGAAGGACGGCCCGAGCCGCCTGATCGACCGCCTGTTCGGCTGGGTGTTCCGTCCGTTCAACCGCTTCTTCAAGTCCAGCTCGGAGAAGTACGAGCGTGGCGTGGCCCGCATCCTCGGCCGTCGTGGCGCGGTGTTCGTGGTCTACGCGATCCTGCTGGTCGGTACCGGCGTGATCTTCAAGCTGGTACCGCCGGGCTTCATCCCGACCCAGGACAAGCTGTACCTGATCGCCGGTGTGAAGCTGCCGGAAGGCTCGTCGATCGCGCGTACCGATGAAATGCTGCGCAAGGTCGCCAAGATCGCCCAGGAAACCGACGGCGTGGCCCACACCATTTCGTTCCCGGGCCTGAACGCGCTGCAGTTCACCAACACGCCGAACACCGGTGTGGCGTTCATTCCGCTCAAGCCGTTCGCCGAGCGTCATGGCCGTACCGCCGCGCAGATCAATGCCGAGATCAACCAGAAGATCGCCGGCCTGCAGGAAGGCTTCGCGTTCGCGATGATGCCGCCGCCGATCCTCGGCCTGGGCAACGGCAACGGCTACCAGATGTTCATCGAGGACCGCGGCAACCTGGGTTACGGCGCATTGCAGAATGCCGTGCAGGCGATGCAGGGCACCGTTGCACAGACCCCGGGCATGGCCTTCCCGATTTCCAGCTACCAGGCCAACGTGCCGCAGCTGGATGCGGAAGTGGACCGCGTCAAGGCCAAGGCGCAGGGCGTGCAGCTCACCGAGCTGTTCGACACTCTGCAGACCTACCTGGGTTCGGCCTATGTCAACGACTTCAACCAGTTCGGTCGTACCTGGCAGGTGATCGCGCAGGCCGACGGTCCGTTCCGCGAGACGGTCGAGGACATCGGCAAGCTGCGTACCCGCAACGACCGTGGCGAGATGGTGCCGATCGGTTCGATGGTCACCATCAAGCAGACCTTCGGCCCGGACCCGGTGCTGCGCTTCAATGGCTATCCGGCAGCGGACCTGGCCGGTGAAGCCGACCCGCGCCTGCTGTCGTCGGCCGAGGCGATGAACAAGCTGACCGAGATTGCGGGCAAGGTACTGCCGGTGGGCATGACCACCGAATGGACCGACCTGAGCTACCAGCAGGCGACCCAGGGCAAGGCGGCGTTCATCGTGTTCCCGGTGGCGATCATGCTGGCCTTCCTGGTGCTGGCCGCGCTGTACGAGAGCTGGTCGCTGCCGCTGGCGGTGATCCTGATCGTGCCGATGACCCTGCTGTCGGCGCTGTTCGGCGTGTGGCTGACCGGCGGTGACAACAACGTGTTCGTGCAGGTCGGCCTGGTGGTGTTGATGGGCCTGGCGTGCAAGAACGCGATCCTGATCGTCGAATTCGCCAGAGAGCTGGAGATGGGCGGCAAGGGCATCGTCGAAGCCGCGCTGGAAGCGTGCCGCCTGCGTCTGCGCCCGATCGTGATGACCTCCATCGCGTTCATCGCCGGCACCGTGCCGCTGGTGCTGTCGCATGGTGCAGGCGCCGAAGTGCGCTCGGTGACCGGTATCACCGTGTTCGCCGGCATGCTGGGCGTGACCCTGTTCGGCCTGTTCCTCACCCCGGTGTTCTACGTCGCCCTGCGCAAGTTCGTCACCCGCAACGGCGGTGGCCAGCTGGTGCAGCACGGCGAGCCGACCATCCATCACTGACATGGAACCCCGTCGCCGCCGGTCAGTGGCCGGCGGCGGCTTTCCCCTCACAAGGCATGAATCCATGAACTCCCATCAGAACAAGATCGCGCTGGTCACCGGCGCTACCCGCGGCATCGGTGCCGAGACCGTGCGCCAGCTGGCGCAGGCCGGCGTGCACACGCTGCTGGCCGGCCGCAAGCGCGAGACCGCCGTGGAGCAGGCACTGAAGCTGCAGGCCGAGGGCCTGCCGGTGGAAGCGATCCAGCTGGACGTGACCGATGCTGCCAGCATCGCCGAGGCGGTCGAGCAGGTGCGCCAGCGCCATGGCCGGCTCGATATCCTGGTCAACAACGCCGGCATCATGATCGAGAACCCGGCGCAGGCTCCCTCGGAACAGTCGCTCGATACCTGGAAGCGCACCTTCGATACCAATGTGTATGCGCTGGTGGCCGTGACCCAGGCGTTCCTGCCGCTGGTCAAGCAGGCCAAGTCCGGTCGCATCGTCAACGTGTCCAGCATGCTCGGCTCGCAGACCCTGCACGCCGACCCGGCGTCGGGCATCTACGACTTCAAGATTCCGGCCTACAACGCCTCCAAGGCGGCAGTGAACAGCTGGACGCTGAGCCTGGCCTACGAACTGCGCAACACCCCGATCAAGGTCAACACCGTGCATCCGGGTTACGTGAAGACCGACATGAACGGTGGCAACGGCGAGATCGAAATCAGCGAAGGCGCACGTTCCAGCGTGGAAATGGCGCTGATCGGCGAATCCGGTGCCAGCGGCAGCTTCACCTACCTGGGCGAGGTGCTGCCATGGTGATCCGCACGTTGGCGATGGCCGTCTCCAGCCTGGTGCTGGCGGGCTGTGTCAGCGTCGGCCCGAACTACAAGGCGCCGGTGCAGGAACCGGTCGTCCTGCAGGGCGCACAGCAGCCGGTGTTCACCAGCACGTCGCCGGTGGCCAGTTGGTGGGCGCAGTTCGATGATCCGGTGCTGGAAGAACTGGTGCATGGCGCACTGTCGGACAACCTCGACCTGCGCGTGGCCGTGGCCCGCGTCAGCCAGGCCCGCGCGGTGTTCGTCGAAAGCCGTTTCGACCAGGCCCCGCACATCACCGCAGGCGGCAGCTACGACCGCCGCAAGCAACCCGATCCGCAGCTGGGTGGGCAGCGGGTGTTCAGTGAAAGCTACCAGCTCGGCTTCGACGCCGGCTGGGAGCTGGATCTGTTCGGCCGCAAGCGCCGCGCTGCAGAAGCCGCGCGTGCCGACCTCGATGCCGAGCAGGCCAACCTGGCCGACGCGCAGGTGCTGATCGCCGCCGAGGTAGCACGCAACTACTTCGAGCTGCGCGGTACGCAGAAACGCATCGCGGTGGCCCAGCACACCCTGGTCAATCTGCGCGACACGCAGAAGTTGACCGAGGCCCGCTGGGAGCTGGGTGCCGGCAGCGAACTGGACGTGCAGAGCAGCCGTGCCCGCCTGAAGGCGATCGAGGCCGACATTCCGCTGCTGGAAGTGGCCGAGACGCAGTCGCGCAACCGCTTGGCGGTGCTGCTGGGGCAGCGCCCGGAAGTGCTCACCGCGATGCTCGCACCGCATGAGGTGCCGGCGTTCGCCAAGGCCCTGCCGCTGGGCGATACCCGCGAGCTGCTGCGCCAACGCGCAGACGTGCGGGTGGCCGAACGTCGACTGGCGGCGGCGACCGCACGCGTCGGCGTGGCCACCGCCGATCTGTTCCCGCGGCTGTCGCTGTCCGGTTTCGTCGGCTTCCTTGGTGGCGATGCCAGCGGCCTGGTCAACGGCAACAACAAGGCCTGGTCGCTGACCCCGTCGCTGAGCTGGGCGGCCTTCGATTTCGGCACCGTGCGTGCACGCCTGCGTGCCAGCAAGGCCGAGGCCGAAGGTGTGGCCGCGCAGTATGAGCAGGCGGTGCTGCTGGCGCTGGAAGACACCGAGAACGCGCTGACCCGCTACTCCAAGCAGCAGGCGCGGCTGGCGATCGTGGTCGAGCAGGCGCAGGCGGCACGACGTGCCGAATCGCTTGCACAGATCCGCTATCGCGAGGGATCGGAGGACTTCCTGACCCTGCTGGACGCGCAGCGCACGCAGCTGGCCGCCGACGATGCATTGGCCGCGGCCGAGGCAGAAGTGAATGTCAGCGTGGTGGGTGTGTACAAGGCACTGGGCGGCTGGGGACAGTCGCCGCAGCCGCCCAGCGTGGCGCAGCTGCAGTAACCCCGAGGGGACGGAGGCGGTAGCGTCCGTCCCCTTCTTGTTTCAGGGCCGTTGATCGGCCCCCCGCCATCGTGCCGCCTTCTCCGGCAGCCAGCGCCTGGCAGTGGATGATGAATCCGCAGTTCGGCAACCGGGGCAGGGAAGCACCGTGCAGGTTGTGCACGTTGTCACAGTCATGACGTTTCTGACTCTGCCGGAAGCCGTGTCCGCCGTGTAACTAGTGGGACAGGCTCTTGGGAGGACAGGTGATGACCGATGGCAAACACGATACCCAGCGCAGGTTGTTCGGAGATCCGGGGCCACCCGGCGCGGGGCTTTCGGTGGCGGTGGTGGTACTGATGGTGCTCGCGTCGATGGCGGCTGCGATCGGGTTCATACGGCTGCCGGATCCGCTGCTCGGCCTGGGGCTGATCGGCGTGTCCGTGTTTCTGGCCGTCGGTGCCCGCATCTGCCAGGCACGCGACCAGCATCAGGCACTGTACCGCCTGCTGTCACGGCAGCCGCCGCCGTAGCCGCGGCGGCCGTGCAGGTTCAGCGCTTCGGCCAGTCCAGCTCGACCACCAGCGGGAAATGATCCGACGGCAGCACGCCGTCGATGCGGCGGTCGTCGGTAAGGAAACTGCGTGCATGGAAGCCGCGCACCAGCACCCAGTCCAGCTGTGCGGTGGCGTTGCCGGTGAAATCATGGAAGGTCAGGCGCGGGCCCTGCGGTGCCTTCACCTGGGGGCGGGTGTCCTGCAGCACGTGGGTGAACGCTTTGTAGGTATCGCCGCCGGGTTCGCTGTTGAAGTCGCCGGTCAGCACCACCGGCAGGTCGGCCGGCAGGGTGGCCAGGCGCTTGCCGATCAGCTCGGCACCCTTCACCCGGCGCGGTTCGTCCTCGTCGCGGTAGGGCAGGTGGGTATCCATGAAGTAGAAGCGACGACCATCCTCCAGGCGCCGGAACAGCGCCCAGGTGACCATGCGCGGATACAGGTTGCCCCAGGTGATGCTGCCGGGCACGTCCGGCGTATCGGACAACCAGAAGTTGCCGGACGCCTCGATGGCCAGCACCTTGCTGTCGTAGAACACGCCCATGTGCTCGTCGCCGCTGCCACCCCGGCGGCCTTCGCCGAACCAGCGGTAGCCGGGCAGGTGCTCGGACAGGTAATCGGCCTGTTCCTTCACCAGTTCCTGGGTGCCGATCACCGCCGGGTGCGCATCGAGGATGACCTTGACCATCGCATCGCGACGGTCCGGCCAGCGCTTGCCAGGCTCGGTATCGGCCGGGGTGCGGACATTGAACGACATCACTTTCAGCGGCGCAGGCGTGGCCGCGCAAGCGAAGACAGGCAGAGCAAGTGCCAGCAGCGCGCACAGCGCCCGGCGATGGAAACGCGGCAACATCGTGGAATCCCTCCATTCCATGAAAACGATTTCACGGAGCATGCCATGGAAGGCGAGGGGAGCGGTATGCCGGGATGGGCGGATGGCAGGTGCCGGGCGGGCGGTGAACGCGTCGCCCGGCGGATCGCGTGAGCGCGATCAGGAGATCACGGGTGCTCAGTCGGCGGGCAGGTACCACTGGCCATTCTGGTCAATCCAGTACACCCGGATGTAGGGAGTGCCGTCCTCTTCGAAGTACGTCACTTCGCAACGCTGATGGTAGTAGGGCCCCATCTTGACCCGGACGCAGTTCGTGTTCTCCGGACCACCGCCACCACCGCTGGCGGCGGCCTGGGACGGCGAGGAGAGAGCTCCAACGGCAAGCATCAGTGCGGCCATCGAGGCCAGGTGCAATTTCATGGTCATCATCCTTGTGTCTGCAATCGCGCATCTGCGCGTTGTCGTGCAACGTCCCGCGCGACGCCAGGCTGACGTGCGGGAGTTGCTGCATGCGCGCCGGCCCATGGGCGACCCGGCGCATTTCCCCGGCTCAGTCGCGCAGGTAGGGGTTGCCGTACTCGTCGATCCAATATTCGGCTGTGTAGACGTTGCCGAATTCATCGGTGTAGGTTTCCGTGCAGTGGTGGTGGACGCGGTTGCGGTCCACATTCACCGGCACACAGGAAACATTTTCTCTCGGGACCCCTGTGTTGGCGTCCGCCACCGGTGCCAGGGTTGCAGTGGCTACCACCAACGCGGCCATTGCGGCCAGTTGCAGTTTCATAAGCATCATCCTTGCTTCTGCAATCGCGCACATGCGCACGGGGTGTGTATCACGCGAACCCGACCATCGGAAGTGCCTCGCTGCGATCAGTCCTCGATCTCACCGCGACGAGTTGCAGCGCGTACCGCCTGCGCGGTAGTCGCAACACCGAGGCGCTGGCGTGCATGGCGCAGGTGGTTTTCCACGGTGCGTGCGGAAAGCCCGAGCGTGGCGGCAATTTCCGCCTGGCGACGCCCGGCAGCCACCCAGCGCAGCACCTCGCGCTCGCGCGTGCTCAGCAGGCTTCCGGAAAGTTCTGCAGGAACTTCAGCCAGACCGCGCGCGGCGCGGAATGCTGCGGTTGCAGCAGCCTCCAGCTGCAGGCGTGCGCTGGCGGATGCATCGATGGAGGTGCCTGCGAAACTGATTGCACCCTCCAGCCCGGTGGTACCGAACACCGGCACCTGCAGGCCGTGCAGGCCTTCGCCACGCGGTTGCTTCACCACCTGGTAGCGCTCACCGCGCAGACCTTGGCGTTTGCTCCAGAAGAACGGCGCGTCGCTGTCCAGCACGTGGCGATTGACCGGGCAGGCATGCAGATAGCGGGCGAGGTCGGTATCGCTGCCATCGCCGAACCAGTCGCCGTCGATCCAGTACACGCGCTGCGTGCCGCGCTCCAGTCCGGTGCCGGTGGCGAACACCAGCACGCGGTCGTAGCCGAGCGGTGCGGCGATGCTGCGCAGTACCGCGCCCACCGCATCCAGCGAGCGGGCGCGTTCCAGCGCCAGCAACGCCTGCACCAGCGCGGTCATCCGGATCAGCGCCCGGCCAGTGCGTCGAGCAGGGTGCGTGCAGCCAGCTTGCCGAGCGCATTGCCCGCCAGCGGGCTGTCGCCGGTCAGCAGCAGGCGATCCTGCAGCACGCTGCCATCGATGCCCTCGTTGACGATCTGCACACCCTGCTGCGCCAGCCGCTCGCCGAAGAACCACTGCAGCTGGCCCGGCATGTAGCCGATCTCCGGTGTCTGCCGGTCCATTGCATCGGGGAAGGCGCAGATGCGGTAGCCGCGGAACAGCGAGCCGCCATCGGCTTCGTCGACGCCTGCGGCCAGCAATGCCGCTGGGCCATGGCAGAGGGTGATGACGTGGCGTTGCTCGGCCATCGCCCAATGCAGCACCGCCTTCACCGCGCGGCTCTGCGGCAGCCCGATCAGCGCGCCATGGCCGCCGGGAATGAACACTGCCGCATAGTCCGATCCTGCTCCCAGTGCGGCCACGACATCGTCCAGCGCCAGCGGCTGGCGGAAGCGTTCTTCGTAGCGTTCGTACAGCCCGCCGATCTGCTTGTCCTCGCGCGGGAAGGCCCACCACTCGAACTTGGTGGCGTTGCCCGACAGCGTGGCCACGTCGATGTCGAAACCCGCCTGGTCCAGGTGATACATCGGCAGCAGGGTTTCCACCGGATGGTTGCCGGTGGAGAACAGATGGCCGTTGGCGGTAGGCAGGTAGCGCTCGTCGGCGGCGATCATCAGCACCTTCCAGCGACCATCGCGGCGTGCGTCCGGATAGTCGGCACCGGACAGGTTGCTCTTCGGCGACGTGAACTGCGACAGCGAGTACGGCGACGGGAAGAAGGCATCGCGCTCGGCCGGGTCGGGGCTGGGCTGGCGGCTGGGCTCTTGCGTGTTCATGCGGACCTCCTGTGGGGAACGTAAGGCCAGCATAGAAGTGCGGATGCGCACGCGCGATGAGGGATTTCCCTCAGTCGCCCGAGGCTATCTGGCGGCTGCCTCGTGCTGCTGCATGTCCTCGTGCAGGATCCGCCGCAGCTCGATGATGGCGGGCGTGGCTTCCTGCACGCTGTGCCCGGACACGATCACCTTCTCCGACACGGCGTTGGGCAGGTGCGAGCTCCAATACGGCACCAGCCCGTCATCGGTCTTTTCCAACGGCCCGTCGGCCTTGGCGCGGGCGATGATCGAGTGGTACTGCACCTTGGGCGCCATTGGCAGGTCAGCCACGGCGCGGACGAACGCGTCGTCCTTGTCCAGGTTCTGGATGCTGTTCATCTGGTAGCCGTGCTTGCCATCGTTGCGGTCGATCTGGCCATCGTTGGCGATGGTGGCGACATCCTCCAGCACGGTCAGCGGCAGCCGCACCAGGCGACCGATCCAGCGGCCCAGACGGGTGCCGGCGACGTCGGTGCCACGGTGCGGCGTGGCGATGAACACCACCCGTGATACTTCCGGCTCCGGCAGGAAGGTCAGTACCGGCGCCCCCCGGGTGCGCAGCAGTTCGCGCTGCGCCGGTGTCATCTGCGCAGTGGCCAGCAGGGTATCGACCAGGTGGTCGCCGGACGACGAGACCATCAGCCGCGCGATCACCCCGCCCATGCTGTGCCCGACCAGCACCATGTCATGCGAGGCCTGCGCCTTTCCGCTGGGGTCGAAGTGCCTGAACACGTCGGCCAGCGTGTGGCGCATCGCATCGTGGCTCATCGCGATGGGCATGTTGGTCGGGTAGTAGAACTGCCAGATCTGGAAATCCTGGCGGATCTCGTCGTCGCGCATCAGCTCGTTGGCAACGTTGACCCAGGCTTCCGGGCTGCTGGCCAGGCCATGGATCATCAGCAGCACGCGCCGGTTCGGATCGTAGGGTTGCATCATGTACAGGTGCGGCGTGTCGATGCCGCCCTTGCCGCCGAACAGCGAGCGCAGCGACTGGTGGCTGAAGTTGGATCTCGCCAGCCACAGCGCGTAGCCGGCGGTGAAGTTCGCCGCCAGCGGTACCTCCTGCCCGTGCAGGGTGACTTCGGTGACCTGGTAGGGGTCGTGGATCTCCAGTTCCGGCTCGTCGTCGTGCAGCACTTCCCATAGATTCTTTCCGGAGAAGCGCAGCAGCACCGTCATCGACGGCGAAGGCATCTCGCTCCAGCTCTGCGTGGTCGCGGTGGCGGCGTGCGTGGCGGGTGCCGTGGTGGCGGTGGTGCCTGCCGGATCATCCATCACCGCCACCAGTTCCGCACCGAAGCCATCGCGGCGATGCACGCTGCGCAGCGTGCCGGTGAATGACAGCGAAGCGGCCGGCACCAGCTCGGTCGGCGTGCGCGTGTCCAGTGGCGACGCCTCGGTGGAAGGCGCCAGCACGAAGGTCCAGCGGCCCAGCTGGAAATGACTGGCCTCACTGTGCACGCGGCCGGTCGCGTAGGCGTTGTACAGCTGCACCGAGGCTTCCTGTACGGCCAGGTTGTAGTAGTCGCGCACCTGCGTCTGGCGGTCTTCGAAGCCGCGCTGGTTGGCGGTGCGTTCGGTGAAGAACAGATAGGCATAGGCCTGGCGTGCGACCTGCATCCATGCGTCCAGGCGCGGCTGGAAGTCGGCGTCCAGTTCGGTGATCGCGGTCTTCGCGCGGCCTGACGCGGAGTACTCGCGCTTGGGGGCGGGCAGGGTCATCGCGTACTGCAGCCACAGCTCGGCCAGGCTCGAACGCTTGTCTTCCTCGCGCACCACGATGCTGCCTTCCATCGCCTCGATGCAGGGCAGGCCGGGCTTGGCACAGACGCCTTCATCAAGGCCGGCCACGCGCAGGGTCTCGGTGGTTGCCGCGCTGAGCTTGCCGGAGGTCAGGATGTCGCCGCGCTTGAGGGCGATGTACTGCCCCGGCGTGACCGAGGCGACCTGTACCGACGGCCCGAACTGGCGCAGCGTCGCGCAACCGCCCAGGGTGAGCAGCACGGTGATGATGAGGGTCGTGCGGCCGATGAAGCCCAAGCCCGTGGTAGCCATACGATCCTCCTGCGCGGTGGCGCCACTCTAGCGTCCGGCCTGTCAAAGCGGAAGATACCGGGCGGTCGGTTTGTGCCTTGAAACCACCGCCATGCAAGCGATTCAGGCATTCGCATGTGACACTAGGGTGAATGGAGGCACACAAGGACTGCGATGCGTTGGCTTGAGACACGGATTCCACCACCGCTGGTGATGCTGCTGTGTGGTGGCATCGGCTACCTGGCCAGCCGCCTGGCAGCGGACCTGGTGTTGCCATTGCCGATGCCGGTGCTGCTTGCAGGTGCTCTGCTGACGCTCGGTGTGACGCTGAACCTGCTGCCGAAGCTGGCCTTCCGCCGTGCGCGCACCACGGTCAATCCGCTGCGCCCGTCGGCCTCGAGCGCGCTGGTCACGCACGGGGTATACCGCTACACACGCAATCCGATGTATCTCGGTCAGGCGATCGTTCTGACTGGTGCCGTGCTGTACCTGCAGAACCCGGTCGCGTGGCTGGCCGTGCCGCTGTTCGTGCTGTACATCACCCGGTTGCAGATCGTGCCGGAAGAGCGGGTGCTGTCGGCTCGTTTTCCCGAAGCGTATGCGCTGTTCCGCCAACGCGTACGCCGTTGGCTGTAGCGCGGGCCGGGTGGTCACGCGGCACACTGCCTGCACGAAAAACAGGCACAAAAAAGCCGGAACCCCGTTGATGGAAGTTCCGGCTTCTTGTGGCCTCGACAGGCCATACAGATGGTGGAGGTGGGCGGAATTGAACCGCCGTCCGAAGGCACTCCATCCCCAGCACTACATGCTTAGCTCGCCGTTAAATCTCGTCCCCGAACAGCACGGCGTGCAAAGCGCATCCGGGAACCAGCCTGTTGTGTTCTAGTGCCGGACTGACAGGCAGCCGCCCAGCGCGATTCCATGATAATGACTCTACGCTGCGAGCATGGACACAAGCAGTTTCGAGGCTCCGCCTAAGTCGGCAGAAGGTCACGCACCGCAGTTTTTAGGCTGCGAGAGCGACCGGAGCGTAGTTGTCGTCGTTGGCAACTAGAGTTTTGCAGCTGGATTTACGAGGAAAGCTACCCCCTCGGCATGCGCCAGGCGACTTCACAACCCCCGTCGAAACCAATGCACCCCCGGTTTCTACAGTGCTGCAAGGTACAGGGCCAATTCCGTGTCGCCACGGTCAGGGCCTGCCCAACGTTGGCAATGCTACGGCAAAACAGCTGAACAGTCACCTTGGCAATCCTCAGGAAGTTGTAGTGCGGCTGGCATAGCGGATTGGTAACTTCATTGGCACGAATTTGCGACACACTGGCGACGACCATCCAGGCTAGAGCAGACACGGAGACGGTGGGTGACTGAGGCAAGCCAACAACGCAGCCTGCGACAGCTGGTCGGACCGGTCGGTGCCGATTATCAGCGGCGCGCGCTGCCCCCCGGCTGGGTCTGGGCGCTGCTGGGGCTGCTGCTCGCAGCCACCTGGCTGACCGAGCTGCCGGCAACGGCGGCGGCGGCGCTGGTGGCCAGCGCGGTGGTGGTGCACTGGGCGCAGCGCGGTCGCATCCATTGGTTGGGGTGGCGGCTGCCGGGCCTGGCGGTGCTGGCGGCCCTGCTGTGGGGGCCGGAGGTGTTGTCGCAGTGGTTCGAGCACGGCCTGGCCGTGGTGCTGATGTCGCTGGCCAGTTTGAGCATCGGCGTGCATGTGTGGCAGTCGAGGCAGGTCGCCAGGCAGCTGCAGGTCGCGGCCGACGCGCTGGACGATGCGCAGTTGCTGGCGCTGCTGCCACCCGATGCGGCGCAGCTGGCACAGCGGTGGCGCGCGGGCGATGAGCGCCACGCGCCGGAACTGGCGGTGGTGATGCACCTGGCGGTGATGCACGCGGCGCTGGTACCGCGGATGCGGAAGCTGGGCGCGCTGGCCGGTTGAGCCGCTTGTAGAGTCGAGCCTGCTCGACTGATTCTTGTCCAAGCCGAGCATGGCCCGGCTCTACAGAAGGCCAAAGCAGTCGAGCAAGCTCGACTCTACAGGGGCATGCGCAACCGCTTACGCGTCGCGGTTGCCGCGACGCATCACGCGCTGCTTCTCGATCGCCCAGTCGCGGTCCTTGGCGGCATCGCGCTTGTCGTGGGTCTGCTTGCCCTTGGCCAGCGCGACTTCGAGCTTGATCTTGTTCTTGCTCCAGTACATCGCGGTGGGCACGATCGTGTAGCCATCGCGCTCGACCTTGCCAACCAGCTTGTCGATCTCGCTCCGGTGCAGCAGCAGCTTGCGCTCGCGCCGGTCGTTGGCCACCACATGGGTCGAGGCCTGGATCAACGGGGTGATCTGCGCGCCGATCAGGAAGATCTCTCCATCCTTGACGTAGGCGTAGGCGTCGACGATGTTGCCGCGGCCGGCACGGATCGATTTCACTTCCCAGCCCTGCAGGGCCAGGCCGGCTTCGAAGCGATCCTCGATGTGGTACTCGTGGCGGGCACGCTTGTTCAGCGCGATGGTCTTGTTGGCCGTCGCGCTCTTTGCTTTATCCTTGCCGCTGTTCTTGCTCATTTCCGTATTGTCTCCGATTCGGGCCCGCCCGGTCGATTGCCGAAACGTCCTGTATTCATGCCTACTATCCGCCGCAGCGCCCTGGTCGAACATTCGGCCGCGCGCATGTTCGACCTGGTCAACGATGTCCAGGCCTATCCGCGCCGTTTCCGCTGGTGTTCGGCCGCCCAGATCCTGGAGCAGGGCGAAGACCGGCTGGTGGCGCGCCTGGACCTGGGCCTGGGCTCGTTCAGCACCTGGTTCCAGACCGAAAACACCCTGCAGCGCCCGCACAGCATCGACATGCAGCTGCGCGATGGCCCGTTCAAGCAACTGCACGGCCGCTGGGAATTCCATGCGCTGGCCGAAGATGCCTGCAAGGTCACCCTGACCCTGGAGTTCGAGCCCAGTTCGCGCCTGCTGGGCCCGGCCCTGGCGATCGGCTTCCAGGGGCTGGCGGATCGGATGGTCAACGATTTCGTCCGCGTCGCCGACGAGGGCTGAGCGATGATCGAGGTCGAGGTGGTGCTGGCCTGGCCGCAGCGGGTGCTGTCGCGCCGGCTGCAGCTGGAAGAGGGCGCGACCGTGGCCGATGCCATTGCCGCCGCCGCGCTGGACGGCACTGCCGGATGCCCGGCAGTGGCGGTGCATGGCGTGCTGGCGCGCCCGCAGCAGGTGTTGCAGCAAGGCGACCGCATCGAGCTGCTACGCCCGTTGCTGGCCGACCCCAAGGACAACCGCCGGCGGCGCGCGCTCGGCGGTTGATGCCCGCGACCCGTCCGTGCGGACGGGCAGGGCGCCTCAGCGGCCCTTCTTCTTCTTGTCCTTCGGCAGGTTGCGGCCGAACTGGCGCACGGTCTGCTGGGCCAGGGCCTTGTCGTTGCCCGGGAAGTAGTCGCCTTCCCAGCGGGTCACGGTGTCGTTGTCGAAGAACACGACGAAATTCTTCACCTCGGTACGGCCCAGGCGGTTCACGCGCTGGCTGGAGGTGTAGTCCCAGCGCTGGGCGTGGAACGGGTCGGGGATGGACGGGGTGCCCAGCAGCGCGGTGACCTGCTGCTTGCTCTGCCCGACCTGCAGCTTGGCCACGGCATCTTCCCGGATCAGGTTGCCCTGATAGATGGGTTGCTTGTAGATGATGCCGCACCCGGTGGTGGACAGGGCGACGGCGGCGACCAACAGGAGATTGCGCATCGGGACTGGCGGTTGGGGAAATCAAACCGATGATACACTCCCGGCGTGCCACCGCGACCCAATCCGAGGCAGCTGGCGCTAAATCGCCAATGAACGGAGACCTATGGAAACCCACGACCTGCGTAAAGTCGGCCTGAAGGTGACCCATCCGCGGATGCGGATCCTGGCGCTGCTCGAGCAGCGCAATGCCCAGCACCACATGACCGCCGAAGACATCTACCGCCAGCTGCTGGAGCATGGTGACGAGATCGGCTTGGCCACGGTCTACCGGGTGCTGACCCAGTTCGAGGCTGCCGGCCTCGTGCTCAAGCACAATTTCGAAGGCGGCCAGGCCGTCTACGAGCTGGACCGCGGCGGCCACCACGACCACATGGTCGACGTGGACAGCGGCAAGATCATCGAGTTTGAAAGCCACGAGATCGAAGAGCTGCAGCGCAAGATCGCGGCCGATCACGGCTACGAGCTGGAAGAGCACTCGCTGGTGCTGTACGTGCGCAAGAAGCGCAAGTAAGCCGTTCCGGCCAGCCGGACGCGACAGAACCCCGGGCTTGCCCGGGGTTTTTCGTTGTTCACAGTAGATCCACGCCATGCGTGGACGGCCCCATCAACACCTCCAGATCCACCACCTCGGCCATCGCCTGGTTGCCGGCATCGCCCGGATGCAGGTGGTCGCCGGAGTCGTAGGCGGCGGCCATCCGTGACGGATCGGCCGGGTCGCGCAGGGCCGTGTCCAGATCGATCACCGCGTCGAACGGGCTGCGTGTGCGCAGCCAGGTGTTGAGCTGTTGGCGCAGCGCCTCCTTGCCGGGCTGGTAGTAGTCGTCCAGCGGCGTGCCGGGCAGGGCGCCGGCGAAGGGCGGCAGGGTGGCGCCCAGGATGCGCAGTCCGCGCCGATGGGCCTGTTCGGCCAGCGCCCGATAGCCGTCCTGCAGCTCGGCCAGCGTAGGACGCGCCTGCTGCCGGGCGAAGGCGGTGCCGGGCCAGCTGATGTCGTTGATGCCGATCAGCACGATCACGCTGGCCACGCCGGGCTGATCCAATGCATCGCGCTGCAGGCGGGCCAGAACCGACTCGCCCATGCCGTCACGCAGCAGCCGGCCGCCGGAGATGCCAGCGTTGACCACCGCGACGCCTCGGGGTGCCAGCCGCGCGGCCAGATAGTCGGTCCAGCGCTGGTCCTGGTCGAGGCTGGCGGTGGCGCCGTCAGTGATCGAGTCGCCGATCACCACCACGCTGCGTGCGCCGGGTGCGGCCTCGACTTCAATCCCGGTCAGGAACAGGCGTGCGGTGGTGGGGGTGGCTCGATCCAGGTCGCGCGCCAGGCTCTGGTTGCCGCCGGCGATCCAACTGGTCTGGCGGCCGTCCCAGTGGAAGGTCTGCAGCGGCGTCGGCCCCGGCACGAAAACGCTGACCTGCAGGGCCTGCTGATTGCCGGTGGGCAGTGCCAGCGGATCGCTCAGCCGTTCCTGGCCCGCGCCGATCAGCACGCCGGGCTGGCCGTCGAAGTGGAGCGGCCGTGGTGCCGCGCCCGGTCGTGCGGCCACGCTGGCCGCTCCTATTCGCAGCGGCTGCGTGCCGTAGGCATTGCTCAACCTTACCCGCAGGCGCGGCCCGCCCAGGCTGATGCGCGCGGCCTGGCGGAAGGTCTGGTCGTGCAGCGATGCCGGGATCAGGGCCGGGAACAGGAAGTCTGCGCCCCACACCGGTTGCGGGCTGGCCTGCCAGCTGGCCACCCAGTGCGGGGCAGGGGTTGCGCTGGCGGCGCCGGACAGGGCGAGCAGGGTGCTGGCAGCGAGCTTGCGGAGGCGGTCCATGGAGCGATTCCGGGGAAAGGAGCCGCCATGGTGATTCCGCCCTCATCTGTGAACTAGACTGCGCATGGACAATCATCTGTGAACTGGATTCATCGCCATGGCGCGACCCGACATCAACCGATCCGGCGAACTGGAAGTCTTCGTGCGGGTGATCGAGACCGGTGGCTTTTCCGCGGCCGCCCGCACCCTGGACATGACCCCGTCGGCGGTCAGCAAGCTGGTGGCGCGGCTGGAACAGCGGCTGGGCACCCGCCTGCTGCAGCGGTCCACCCGCCAGCTGCAGCTGACCCCGGAAGGCTGCGCGTTCTACGAGCGCGGCCTGCGCGTGCTGGCCGACCTGGAGGAAGCCGAACGCTGTGCCAGCGCCCACGCCGAGCCGCGCGGGCGGCTGCGGGTCAATTCCAACGTGCCGTTCGGCCAGCACTTCCTGTTGCCGCTGCTGCCGGCGTTCCTCGAGCGCAACCCGCAGGTGGGGGTGGACGTGACCCTCAATGACGAAGTGATCGACCTGCTTGAGCAGCGCACCGACGTGGCGGTGCGCGCCGGCCCGCTGAAGAGTTCCAGCCTGGTGGCGCGGCGATTGGGCGCGACGCGGATGATGATCGTGGCCGCACCGGCCTACGCGCAACGGCACGGCCTGCCGGCCAGCGTCGAGGAGCTGCAGGCGCACAACCGCCTGGACATCGGCCATGCGCGGGCGATGCAGGGCTGGCCGCTGCTGCAGGACGGTCGTGAGCGCATGCTGCTGCCCAGCGGCAACGCCCGTGCCAGCAATGGCGATGCGCTGCGCCAACTGGTGCTGGGCGGGCTGGGCATGGCGCGGCTGGCCGCGTTCCAGGTGCAGGCCGACATCGCCGCCGGGCGGCTGCTGCCGGTGCTGGAAGAGGCCAATCCCGGTGACCTGGAGGAGGTGCACGCGGTGTTCCTGGGGCAGGGCGGCTACCTGCCGCTGCGAGTGCGCGCGTTCCTCGATTTCCTGGTGGAAAACGTCGATCTGACGCAGCCACGGGGGTAGTGGGGGGGGGGGGGGGGG
>NZ_JASJSU010000071.1:19543-21546 GCF_030237045.1 Stenotrophomonas maltophilia group sp. Smal17 | reverse complement strand
CATCGAGCCCCCAGGGACGGGTTTACGGCGTGTCCTGCAAGCCCACACCGCCCCGCCCAACCAGCAGACACCCCAGAGCCAGCTGTTGCCTTTGACGTTGATCTGGCCTGGAGCAGGTGCAGGGCGCAGCCCTGCCGAGCCCCCCCGCCGGGGTAAACTACCCGGATGGCTTCCCGTCCCGCGCACGACCTGCTCCAACGCGTCTTTGGTTACGACGATTTCCGTGGTCCGCAGCAGGACATCGTGGAGCACGTGGCTGCCGGTCACGATACCCTGGTGCTGATGCCCACCGGCGGCGGCAAGTCGCTGTGCTACCAGGTGCCGGCCCTGCTGCGTGACGGTTGCGGCATCGTCATCTCGCCGCTCATCGCGCTGATGCAGGACCAGGTCGAGGCCCTGCGCCAGCTGGGCGTGCGCGCCGAGTACCTGAATTCGACCCTGGACGCCGAAACCGCCGGTCGCGTCGAGCGCGAACTGCTGGCCGGCGAGCTGGACATGCTCTATGTCGCGCCCGAGCGCCTGCTGACCGGCCGCTTCCTGTCGCTGCTGTCGCGCAGCCACATCGCGCTGTTCGCCATCGACGAAGCGCACTGCGTGTCGCAGTGGGGCCACGATTTCCGCCCCGAATACCGCCAGCTCACCGTCCTGCACGAGCGCTGGCCGGACATTCCGCGCATCGCGCTGACCGCCACCGCCGACCCGCCCACCCAGCGCGAGATCGCCGAGCGCCTGGACCTGGCCGAGGCCCGCCACTTCGTCAGCTCGTTCGACCGCCCCAACATCCGCTACACCGTGGTGCAGAAGGACAACGCCCGCAAGCAGCTGACCGATTTCCTGCGCGGCCATCGCAGCGAGGCCGGCATCGTCTACTGCATGTCACGGCGCAAGGTTGAAGAGACCGCCGAATTCCTCTGCGGCCAGGGCTTCAATGCGCTGCCCTACCACGCCGGCCTGCCGCCGGAGGTGCGTGCCAACAACCAGCGCCGCTTCCTGCGCGAAGACGGCATCGTGATGTGCGCCACCATCGCTTTCGGCATGGGCATCGACAAGCCGGACGTGCGCTTCGTGGCGCATACCGACCTGCCCAAGTCGATGGAAGGCTATTACCAGGAAACCGGCCGCGCCGGCCGCGATGGCGAGGCCGCCGAGGCCTGGCTGTGCTATGGCCTGGGCGACGTGGTGCTGCTCAAGCAGATGATCGAGCAGTCCGAGGCCAGCGAGGAGCGCAAGCAACTGGAGCGCTCCAAGCTTGACCACCTGCTGGGCTACTGTGAATCCATGCAGTGCCGCCGCCAGGTGCTGCTGGCCGGTTTCGGCGAGACCTACCCGCAGCCCTGCGGCAACTGCGACAACTGCCTGACCCCGCCGGCCGCCTGGGATGCCACCGTCCCCGCGCAGAAGGCGTTGAGCTGCGTCTACCGCAGCGGCCAGCGCTTTGGTGTCGGCCACCTGATCGACATCCTGCGCGGCAGCGAGAACGAGAAGGTCAAGCAGCAGGGCCACGACAAGCTGAGCACCTATGCGATCGGCCGCGACCTGGATGCGCGCACCTGGCGCAGCGTGTTCCGCCAGTTGGTGGCCGCCAGCCTGCTGGAAGTGGACAGCGAAGGCCACGGCGGCCTGCGCCTGACCGATGCCAGCCGCGCCGTACTGACCGGCCGCCGCCAGATCAGCATGCGCCGCGATGCCGCCAGCACCAGCAGCGGCCGCGAACGCAGCGCGCAGCGCACCGGCCTGTCGGTGCTGCCGCAGGACCTTGCCCTGTTCAACGCCCTGCGCGGCCTGCGCGCCGAACTGGCGCGTGAACAGAACGTGCCGGCCTTCGTGATCTTCCACGACAGCACCCTGCGCAACATCGCCGAGCAGCGCCCGACCAGCCTGGATGAACTGGCCCGGGTCGGCGGCATCGGCGGCACCAAGCTCAGCCGCTACGGCCCGCGCCTGGTGGAGATCGTGCGCGAGGAAGGGTAATGGCGATCCCGTTTGTAGAGTCGAGCTTGCTC
>NZ_JASJSU010000071.1:6021-19533 GCF_030237045.1 Stenotrophomonas maltophilia group sp. Smal17 | reverse complement strand
GGAGCAGTCGAGCAAGCTCGACGCTACAAATCCCACCCTGGTGCTGCTCCAACCTTGAACCGGCTGTTCAGCCGGAAGTGCATCCGCGCCCGCTTGCGGCTAAATTGGCGTCCATGTCCCTGGCCTCGACCCTGCTCCGTGTCGTGCTCATGCTCAGCCTGTTGCTCAACGGGCTGAACGCGGCCATGGCCAGTGGTCACGAGGAAATGGGCCGGATGGCCCATGCCGTGGCCGCCGAAGACGGCGAGGCCGACTGCCACCACCACGCCGGCATGCAGGCCGAACAGGCTCCGCAGGCCAAGGCCCCCGCCCACGACGCCCATTGCCAGATCAAGGACTGCGTGCGCAGCTGCGCGCAGCACCCGTTGCTGGTGGTGCAACCCCTGCCGTACCTGGCCGGCCCGGCATTGTCGCTGGCACCGCAACCGATGCCGGCCAATGGCCGCCCGGCGCCGCCACTGCCGCCGATCTCGCGTCCTCCCATCGGCTGATTCCACGCGTACCGTGCGCGCTGCGCACCAGAGCCGGCTGTTTGCCGGCATCTATCCGTGTCTGGAGTCACCACCATGAATACCCGCATTCCCCCCGGCCCGGGCGCTGTGCCCATGCCGTCGCGCCGCCTGTTCGTGCAGGGCCTGGCCGCCGGTGGCGTCGTCGCCGGCATTGCCGCCGTCGGCGTGCCGCAGCGCGCGCTCGCCGCCGCCACGTCCACGCCGCGCCTGGCCGGCGCCCCCGCCGTGCTCAGCGACACCCGCGTCGAGCTGTCCATCGGCGAATCGCTGGCCAACTTCACCGGCCGCACCCGCCCGGCGATCACCGTCAACGGCTCGCTGCCGGCACCGATCCTGCGCTGGCGCGAAGGCCAGAGCGTGGACCTGTTCGTGCGCAACACGCTGCAGCGCCACCCGACCTCGATCCACTGGCACGGCATCCTGCTGCCGGCCAACATGGACGGCGTGCCCGGCCTGAGCTTCAACGGCATCGGTCCCGGCGAGACCTACCACTATCATTTCGACCTCAAACAGTCGGGCACCTACTGGTACCACAGCCACTCGATGTTCCAGGAGCAGGCCGGCCTGTACGGCGCGCTGATCATCGACCCGGCCGAGCCGGCACCGTACCACCACGACCGCGAGCACGTGATCCTGCTGTCGGACTGGACCGACATGGACCCGGGTGCGTTGTTCCGGCGCATGAAGAAGCTCGCCGAGCACGACAACTACTACAAGCGCACGCTGCCGGACTTCCTGCGCGACGTGAAACGCGACGGCTGGTCGGCCGCACTGTCCGACCGAGGCATGTGGGGGCGGATGCGAATGACCCCGACCGACATCTCCGACATCAACGCGCACACCTACACCTACCTGATGAACGGTACCGCGCCGGCCGGCAACTGGACCGGGCTGTTCCGCAGCGGCGAGAAGGTACTGCTGCGCTTCATCAACGGCGCCTCGATGACCTACTTCGACGTGCGCATCCCCGGGCTGAAGATGACCGTGGTCGCCGCCGACGGCCAGTACATCCATCCGGTCAGCATCGACGAGTTCCGCATCGCACCGGCCGAGACCTATGACGTACTGGTGGAGCCCACTGGCCAGGATGCGTTCACCCTTTTCTGCCAGGACATGGGCCGCACCGGCTTTGCCGCCGGCACGCTGGCGGTGCGGCATGGCCTGCAGGCACCGATTCCGGCGCGCGACCCGCGCCCGTTGCTGACGATGTCCGACATGGGGCACGACATGGCAGGGCATGACATGGGCGGCCACGCTGGCCACGACATGGCCGCGATGAAAAGCATGGAAGGCGGCTGCGGTGCCAGCATGGGCCACGGCGCACATGGCGGTGGCAGCGATGCCGCCAGCAAGGCACCGAAGCACCCGGCCAGCGAACGCAACAACCCGCTGGTGGACATGCAGAGCTCAGCCACCGAACCCAAACTGGACGACCCGGGTATCGGCCTGCGCGACAACGGCCGCCAGGTGTTGACCTACGGAGCGATGCGCAGCCTGTTCGAGGACCCGGATGGACGTGAACCGGGCCGCGAGATCGAGCTGCACCTGACCGGCCACATGGAGAAATTCTCCTGGTCGTTCGATGGCATCCCGTTCGCCAGCGCCGAGCCGCTGCGGCTGAACTACGGCGAACGCATGCGCATCGTGCTGGTCAACGACACCATGATGCAGCACCCGATCCACCTGCACGGCGTGTGGAGCGACCTGGAAGACGCACAGGGCCAGTTCCAGGTGCGCAAGCACACCATCGACATGCCGCCGGGCACCCGCCGCAGCTATCGCGTGCGCGCCGACGCACTCGGTCGCTGGGCTTACCACTGCCACCTGCTGTACCACATGGAAGCAGGCATGATGCGCGAAGTGAGGATCGAAGAATGAGCCGCACACTGCTTTCCCCCAGCCTGCTGGCCCTGGGCCTGGCGGCTGCACTTCCGGTGTTCGCGCAGTCGCATGCCGGCCATGACATGGCCGCGATGGACGCGCCTGCGAAAGCCACGACAACGCCAGCCGAGCAGGTCGATCATTCGAAGATGGATCACTCGAAGATGGATCACGGTACGACGCAGCCGGCGACGATGGATCATTCCTCGATGGACCACGCCGCGATGGGCCACGGATCGCCTGCACCGACCGAGCCACGCGAGCCGATCCCGGTCCCGACCGACGCCGACCGCGCCGCCGCGTTCCCGCCGATCGCACATGGCGCGATGGAACATGCGCCGGAGATCAACAGCCTGCTGCTGATCGACCGCCTTGAACACTGGGACGGCAAAAGCAGCAACGGCCAGGCCTGGGAAGCGACCGGCTGGATCGGCGGCAACATCAATCGCCTGTGGCTGCGCACCGATGGCGAACGCAGCCGTGGCCGCACCGAGTCGTCATCGCTGGAAGCCCTATACGGCCGCAGTGTGTCGCCCTGGTGGGACGTGCTGATCGGCGTGCGCCAGGACTTCCGGCCGGCCGATTCGCGTACCTGGGCCGCGCTCGGCATCCAGGGCCTGGCCCCTTACAAGTTCGAAAGCTCGGCCACGCTGTACATGGGTTCCGGCGGCCAGGTACTGGCCAAGGCCGAAGTCGAGTACGACGTGCTGCTGACCAATCGCCTGATCCTGCAGCCGTTGCTGGAAGCCACCGTGGCGGCCAAGGACGAACCGGAGTACGGCATCGGCCGCGGCCTGAACAAGGTGGAAGCCGGCCTGCGCCTGCGCTACGAGTTCAGCCGCCG
The DNA here is from genome assembly GCF_030237045.1 of Stenotrophomonas maltophilia group sp. Smal17. Taxonomy (NCBI): domain Bacteria; kingdom Pseudomonadati; phylum Pseudomonadota; class Gammaproteobacteria; order Lysobacterales; family Lysobacteraceae; genus Stenotrophomonas; species Stenotrophomonas maltophilia group sp. Smal17. Next base: position 16,296 of record NZ_JASJSU010000071.1, on the reverse strand, counting down.
CTTCGCGCCGTACATCGGCATCAGCCACGAACGCACGTTTGGCGACACCGCCGATTACGCTGGTGACCACGCGCGCGACACGCGCTGGGTGGCCGGCGTGCGCATGTGGTTCTGAGCAGCGGAGTGTGAGCAACCGCCAGCCCCGGCAGCCGCCGGGGCCGGCTACACTGCGCCACGTTCCAATGCAGGCCCCACCATGTCGTTGCAGATCCGCCGCGCCACCCTGGCCGATGTCGAAGCGCTGTCGGCCATCGCCATCGCCACCTACAACGAGACCTGGGGTGACTCGTATCCGCCGCAGGAACTGCATGATTTCCTGCAGGCGCACTACAGCAGCGTCCCCCAGCGCGCCGAGCTGTCCGACCCGCGCAGTGCGGTCTGGCTGCTGATGGATGGCCGCAATGTGGTCGGCTACCTGGCAGCGGGTGCCAACACCCTGCCGCATGCCGAGGCACGCGAGGGCGACATTGAACTGAAGCGTTTCTACATCCTGGCCGACTACCAGAACGGCGGTCATGGCGCGCGCCTGATGGACGCGCTCATGGCGTGGCTGGACCACCCGCAGCGCCGCACCCTGTGGGTGGGCGTGTGGGAAGAGAACTTCGGCGCGCAGCGCTTCTACGCACGCTATGGCTGCAGCAAGGTGGGCGAGTACGCGTTCATCGTCGGCGACACCCACGACCGCGAGTTCATCCTGCGTCGGTCGTGATCACGGCCCTGTAGAGTCGAGCTTGCTCGACTACTGTCGGAACAGCCAGTCGAGCAAGCTCGACTCTACGAAGAGCGGAGCAGTCGAGCAAGCTCGACTCTAAGAAGAGCGAACCGCTCAGAAATCGAACAGTTCGGACAGGAAGCTGTCCTTCTTCTTTTTCTTGTAGCCGTGCCCATGCTGCTGGCCACGATTGTCTTCGTAGCGCTGGCCGAGATGGCGGGTGTCACGGTGCATCACCGGCGGCGGCGTGGACGCCGGCTGCTGCTGCGCAGGTGCAGGTGGCGGCACCGCCGCTCCGGCGCGCTCGATGATCTTGTCCAGCTCGCCACGGTCCAGCCACACGCCACGGCAACCCGGGCAGTAATCGATCTCGATGCCATGGCGTTCGGCCATCTGCAAGGTCTGGGTCGTGCATACGGGGCACAGCATGGGCATTGCTCCTGTCGGTCTGGTATCGACTGTACCTGCCCTGCGATGACTGTGCGGCAACACATGACCGATGGCACAGGGACTTCCGGCGCGTGCCGGCGGAAGCGGCCGGCCCGACACTGCGGCCTTGTCCCGCAGGGAGTGCGCGCATGACCATGCTGTCCCGCCTGCCCAATCCGGTGCGCCTGTTGCTGGCGCTGCTGGGCGTTGGCCTTGGCCTGAACCTGCGCGATATCGCCGCGGCCATCGGTGCACCGATTCCTGCGCTGCCCATCCCCTATGGCGGTAGCCTGCTCGACAATGCACTGGCCGTACTGCTGGCGCTGTTGCTGGCCGCGCTGCTGCGCCCCCGCGGCGTGGGCCTGTTCGCCAGTCTCGGGCTGCACGGCAACGGCTGGAGCGGACCGCTGTGCGTGCTGCTGGCCAGCCTGCCCTGCTGGCTCGGCCTGGCCCTGCTGGGCACACCTAACACCGCACTGACCGTCCTGGACGCAGCGATGCTCGCGGTACTGTTCCCCGTGGCCGAAGAGATGCTGTTCCGCGGCCTGGGTTTCATCCTGCTGGTGAAGATCGTGCGCGGCCCGTGGCCCCTGCTCGCACTGCCGCAGGCGCTGCTGTTCGGCTGGGTGCACTGGCTCGGCTTCGGCGGTTTCGAGGGCGGTGGCATCGCGCTGTTCATCGGTGCGGTGATCGCCTTCGGTGGCTTCATCTTCGCCTGGCTCGACCACCTCGACGGCGACACCCTGTGGTGCGGCCTGGTACTGCACGTTTCGATGAACCTGGCCTGGAATGTGTTCAGCCTCGATGACGCCATCGCATTGGGCTGGCAGGCCACCAGCCTGCGCATCGGCACGGCCCTGCTGGCGGTGGCCGCGCTGGCCTGGCACAGGCGTCGTCGCCGCCCGACACGCCTGTAACGCCCACTTAGCCTGCCGTGCACGCCGGTATCACTACCGGCTTGCGCATACTTGCGCGCCTTTTCACCGTTGCTGTCCGGAGTTGTCGCGTCATGTTGCTGTCCAAGCGCCACGTTGAGCCCCGCGTCCTGCTGATCGAGGACGCGGAGGAAACCCGCGAACTGAGCCGGCTGGCGCTGGAAAGCCAGGCCTGCCACGTGGTGGGCGTCAGCTCGGCCGAAGCCGCGTTGGGCCTGCTGGCCGCCGGTGAGCGTTTCGACCTGCTGTTCACCGACGTCAACCTGGGCCGCGTGAGCGGGATTGAAGCCGCCAACCAGGTACGCGACCTTTATCCGTACCTGCCGATCCTGGTCACTTCGGGCATGGACCAGCACCGCGTGCTGCCGCAGCTGCGCGACGGCATCCATTTCCTGCCCAAGCCCTACAACATGAGCGAACTGCTCGATGCCATCCGCCTGTGCTTCCGGCACGCCGATGTGGGCGTGCTGACCGGACCGGACGCACAGGCGGCCTGAGGCATTCATCCACGCATGGCGTGAATCTACTGAATCCGCGTCTCATCGGCGTGGCTGCAACCGCCGATCAACCGCTGCTGTACGGCCCGGTACCCGGAAACACCCTCAGCAGCGCGCGGGTGATCATGTCCGGGTAGACCGTGAAGTGGTCCTCGTCGTCGATCACCATGTTCTCCACCTTCAGCGAACGCCCGCTGCGGCGCAGCTGTTCGGCGAAGTCGGCGTTGTGGCGCAGCATGTCGTTGCGGGTGAAGTAGCGCGGTTCCGGCTTGACCGTTTCGAAGCTGCCGATCGACAGCACCACCGTGGTCGGCTGCGAGGGCGCCTTGGCCTCGGCCTGCAGGCGCGGCACCCGATGATCGTCGAACCACAGCGACGGGCTGGACAGGATGTAGGTACGGAACATGTCCGGACGCGTGGTCAGCACGTAGGCACCGAACAGGCCGCCGTAGGAATGGCCCGCATAGGCGCGCCGTGCCGGATCGGTACGGTAGCGCGCATCGATCATCGGCAGCACGCGCTCGGCGAGGAAATCGCGGTAATGCGCGGCGCCGCCATAGCTGACGTCATCGCTGTAGTCACGCGGATCGGTACGCGCCGGATCGCTGGGCGTATAGTCCCGCGAGCGGCTCTGCTTGGACGTCAGGCCTTCCTGCGGCGGCAGCCCGACCAGGATGAAATCCTCGATGTTGACGCCCTTCTGCCCGACCATGTTGCGCACGCTGCGCACCAGCGGGAAGCTGTACAGCGCGTCGGTCACGTACAGCACCGGGTAGTGCTTCTCCGGATGCGCGGCGTAGTCGGCCGGCAACGCCACCCAGACCGGATAATCGCGGCCGACCGGATCGTGCACGCGCAGCGCTTCGGTATCCGGCAACACCACGCCCGGCGCAGCGGTGACCGCACTTTCCTTCGCTTCACTCTGCGTTGCCGGCGGTGCCACCGACATCGCACAGCCACTCACGGCCAGGCAGGCCGCCACACTCCATCCACGCACACGCTGCATCCACACGCTCCCGTTGCGGGCGGCGCACCGGATGGCGCCGCTGCCGCATCCTTGCATGGCGGGCAACGCGGTGCCAGTGCGGTCAGGGCGAGGCCGGCGGTGGTGTGGAGAACAGCGTGCGCAGTGCCTGCAATGCGGCCGGATGATAGATCGTGGCGTGGGTTTCCTCCGGCAGCGGCAGGTACTTCACCAGCGGCGACGGCGAGGCCTGTTCCAGCAGCGTTGCCAGCTGCGCGGCAGAGGCTGCCAGCTCCGGCTGCCCGCTGCTGGCCAGGAACAAGCGAGGCTGCGCACGCGTCACTGCCGGCAGCTGCTTGGCTGCACCGGCCAGCATCGCGCCGCGGTTCCACCACAGGCTGGGGTCCAGCGCGATGTAGCTGTTGAACAGCGTCGGTTCCTGCAGCAGCGTCTCGACCACGAACAGGCCGGCCAGCGATTCGCCGATCAGCGCGCGCTCGTCGGTGGTCGGGTAGCGCTGGCGCACCTGCGGCATCAGTTCATCGCGCAGGAACGTGCGGTAAGCCGCCGAGCCACCGATGCGCGGCGCGATCTTCTGGTCCTGCGGATCCTTGCTGGGGCCGGTCATGTCGCGGCGGCGCTCGGTGTTCTCAATGCCGACCAGCAGGAACGGACGCATGCTGCCGTTGCCGCTCAATACCTGCACCAGCCCGGCCACATGCAGGAAGTCCTCGCCGATACCACCGTCGGGCATGTAGAGCACCGGCAGCGGCGTCTTCGGGTCCAGGCCCCACGGCTGCGGGCGATATACGTTGATGCGACGGGTTTCGCCCAGCGCCTTCGACTGTACGGTGAAGGTCTCGCCGATGACCAGTGGTGTAGCGGCAGTTGATTGTGCGGACAGCGCTGGCTCGACCGCCATCAAGGGTGTGGCGGAGATGGCGGACAACAACAGCGGCAGCACGATGAGGCGCATGGGGAAAACCCATCCTGGGAAAGAGGCCGAGCATAGCGCCCCGCCACAGGGATTGGCGGCTTCGGCACGCTCAACACCCCTGCCAGATGCGTAGATCCACGCCCTGCACGGATGAATCAATGTGGAGCCGATCCCACGCTCGGCTCGGCACCCCACGCGAACCGCAGCCGAGCATGGCTCGGCTCTACAGGGAGCCTGCACGGATATGTCGCGTTCGCACCGTAATTTTGCCGCGTGACGCGCTCGCGCCGCTGCTACGGAGCATGGAAGTGCAGCCAGCTTTACACGCGCCGGTTCACAGCAAATGCGTTATCCGACGTGGTTTGCGCCATTCCACAACGCGATTCGCCAGGCCAGCAGAACAGATACGTCACGCCCTGTCGCTCGCTGCATCGGAGCCCTCTGTGACAATAGTGTCGCGCTGCGGTTGGCAGGAATTTTTTCCCACATTTCAGATTGAAATCCGCGCGCGGGCGTAACCAATATGCAGCGCCACCGACAACGGGTGGCACCGGGCCTGCAAGCCCGTAATGACATTCACGCTGTTGTTTGCGCTCATCCGTCGGCACCGTCTCCGGACCGTGCCGGCGGGTGATCCGTCGGCCTTTATGGCGGGCGGTGCGTGGGGGTTTTCGGACCCGCCGGTTACTGCGTGATGTCTCCGGGCTTGCAGCCATGCACCGTCCGCTACCCGTCCTGCACGGTGGCGCTACTGCCCAAGAGCCGAGGAATCCGAGATGACCCGACGTCCGCCCAAGCGCCCTACTGCCCCCCGACAGCGTCAATGACGACGACAACCCCGCGCCGGATCTCAGCACGTTCTGGGGGTGCCTCAAGCGCATCCGCGATGGCGACGGCGCCGACGGCCTGCCCTGGCCGGAAGCCGATCTGCCGCCCGGGCGGGAACAGGCGATGGCACGCGCGGAGCGCGCCGCCGTTGGCATGCTGACCGTGGCGGAAATGCTGCACGCCGCCGAACGCTGCCGGTCGATGGCCACGCCCGACCGCCATCTGGATGAAGGGGTGATCGATGGGTTGTTCTTCGCCGGCCGCGGGCTGGCGGAACTGGTGTGCCGGGATATCCGCCCGGCGTAGCCGCCGTTGCACCCATGACCGGTCCATACTTGGGGTGGACTGGTCGCCAGTCCCTTCGAAACCTACAAGGAGGTTTGCATGTTGAATGCAGTGCTCATCGCCGCGCTGGCCGCCAGCCCGGCCGCGCCCGTACCGTACGCCGACTGCCTGCTCGGCAACATCCAGCCCGGGCTGTCCGATCGTGCCGTGCAACTGGTGCAGGAGGCCTGTGCTGCAAAGCATCCGGAGAGCTTCGCCGCAGCGATGGAACTGGAACGCAGAACCAGTCTGCAGCGGCTCACCTACCTCGAGGCGGCAAGAGCGGAGGCGGCACGTTCTGCGAATGCGGCAGCAACGGCCGCACAGGAAGCTGCCGACGCGGCGGCGGAACGCGAGGCGGCGAGGGTCAAGAATGCCAAGCCACAGTAGGCGCACCCTCGCAGCCTCTGTTGCGCTTTTCATGCTGGCATTACCTGTGCTCGCTCAGTCCCCTGCGCAGAAGCACGGACCTCCCGTTCCCCCAGCGGAGGCCTACCGGTGGATCCATCTGAATGGGGGCGTCGAGTACGCCAGCAGGCACGGCATGACAATGAACCTTTGGACCGCTACTGCAAACAAAGGAGAGTCAACAGACACGTTCATGGCCCGCGTTGGCCGTGAAGCATTGCTGGTTCTTGGGCCATCGCAGGCTGTGATCTGTGGCCAACTGGTGAGCACCGCTGGGCAGGACGGCATTCAGCTCAAGACGACAAACAAGCCTGCCGATTGCCGCGCTCCCGGCTCGACGCTTCCCTACATGTTTGTCAGTCGATCCGAGACGGGGGCCGAAAGACTGGCATCGTTCCAGAGTGAGCTGTCTGGTGCGCGGTACACGGTAGAGCCGGCTGGAATCGAGTTCAGAAACGGCACAACTACCAGGCTGGTCGCAAGCTACCTGGAGAAGTAGCAGAATGGCCTGCAGTTAATTTGCCGCGATCCCGATCAGCCACCTGCGCGTGGGCCCGCGACGGCACGGTGGTGCCCTATGTGCCTGCTGCCCGCCCTGCGGTGAGGAACAGCTTCAGTGTGGCGTTCCTCCATGGCGCGGCGTTCGCGTCCACTCCGAACGAGCGTCTGGACTTCACCTACACCAAGGTGGTGTCGGGACCGGTGCGGGTCGACGGCCGAAGAAGTCCAACTGGATGAGGGGCGTTGGAGCGCTGACCCGGTTCGGCCTCCATGATGCCGAACAGCCACAGATTCCGCTGCTACAGGGACAGACCATCGGAAGCGCGCCGGCATCGTCGATGGCATTGGCTGCGAAGACCGGACGGGTTGGCCCATGCTCTGGACTTGTGCTGTCAGGGCCTGCCGTTGAGCCACTCCCGGCAACCGACCACACGGCTTGTCGAGATGATGACGGCGATCGAGTCCAGCCACACCGACGAACCACGCTGCCTCCCTCACCGCGGGCAAGGGGGTTCGTCCGGCGCCACCATCAGGGTAACCACGCGCACGTGATTGGAAGGGCCAACGCCTGCTGATATTGCAGGTGCCATGCAGGCACCCAATGCAAAAAGCACCGGAAGCCGGTGCCTTGGGAATGACGCAGATCATTGAGTGCGATGGTGGGCCGTGAAGGATTCGAACCTTCGACCAAAAGATTAAAAGTCTTCTGCTCTACCGACTGAGCTAACGGCCCATTGCATTGCCCCAGCCTTTCGGCGGGGTGGGCATTCTACCCTACTTTGAGGGGCCGCGCGAAGCCTGGGGGTGCCGCGGTCGCCGGCCAGGGGCCGGCACGCTCCGTCCGGCCTGCCCGTGCTGGATCCACACAGCGTCCACCGCATCCCAGCTCGCCGCCGACAACATCGCCTGGCTCTGCCCCGTCGGTTGTGCGGTTCGTGCCGGGCGCATCAGCGCGATGCGAGACCGGGATCCGCACGCGCTTCATCGCCGAGATGGACGGCGATACCCTGGATAACTGGCTGTACAACAGCGCCCGCAACCCGTTCGGGGTGAGTGATGTGGGCTATTACGCCGGGTATCGCATCGCGCAGGAGTACATGCAGCAGCAGGCGGATGAGAAGGCGGCGATCGCGCGGATGATCGAGTTGGACTACGCCGATGCGGGGGCGGTGCGGGCGTTTATTGAAGCGTCGGGGTGGTTGCGGCAGCGGTAACGCTGGGCTGTGCCCGGCGGGTCAGGGAGTGCGAACCAACGGTTCGCACCCACCGAGGGAGCGTGCCAACCAAGGTTGGCACCCACCATTGGGGGCATCGCCCCCATCATCTCAGGCGTACAGCGTCGGGTCGGCCACGCCGGCTTCGGCGAAGCCCTGCGCGCGCAGGCGGCAGGCGTCACAGTGGCCGCAGGCGGCGCCGTTGGCGTCGGCGTTGTAGCAGGAAACGGTCAGGCCGAAGTCCACGCCCAGGCGCACGCCTTCGCTGACGATCTGGCCCTTGCTGAGGAACTGCAGCGGCGCGTGCACCTGGATGCCCGCACCTTCCACGCCCGACTTGGTGGCCAGGTTGGCCAGTGCCTGGAACGCGGCCACGAACTCGGGGCGGCAGTCCGGGTAGCCGGAGTAGTCCACGGCGTTGACGCCGCAGAAGATATCGTTGGCGCCGAGCACTTCGGCCCAGCCCAGGGCCAGCGACAGCATGATGGTGTTGCGCGCCGGCACGTAGGTGACCGGGATGCCGGTACCGCCGGCCTCGGGCACGTCGATGTCGTCGGTCAGCGCCGAGCCGCCGATGCTGCGCAGGTCCACGTCCACGGTCTTGTGCGCGACCACGCCCTGGGCCTTGGCCACGCGCGCGGCGGCATCCAGTTCGGAGGTATGGCGCTGGCCATAGCGCACGCTCAGGGCATGCACGGCGAAGCCCTGTTCCTGGGCCATGGCGATGACGGCGGCTGAATCCATGCCGCCGGAGAGAAGCACGACTGCCTTCTTCATGGGTAAAACATCCGGTTGGGAGGGGAAAGCCAGCACGCTGTCCCGCGCCGGAGCTACATCAGGGAACGCTGCCCGGGCTCATCGGCCCGGCTCGTCGTTCCACAGGATTTTATGCAACTGCATCTGGAAGCGCACCGGCAGCCGGTCTTCTACGATCCAGTCGGCCAGCTGGCGCGCGGTGATCTCGCCCTTGCTGGGCGAGAAGAACACGGTGCAACGCTTGACCAGCTCGTGCTCGGCCAGCAGAGCCTTGGCCCAGTCGTAATCCTCGCGGCTGCAGATGACGAACTTGATCTGGTCGCGCGCGGTCAGCAGCGGCAGGTTGTCCCAGCGGTTGCGCGCCACTTCGGCCGAACCCGGGGTCTTGATGTCGACCACGCGCGATACGCGCGGATCCACTGCACTGACGTCCAGCGCGCCGGAGGTTTCCAGCGAGACGTCCATGCCGGCATCGCACAGCCTCTGCAGCAGCACCAGGCAGCGCTTCTGCGCCAGCGGCTCGCCACCGGTCACGCAGACATGGCGCACGCCCTGGGCCAGCACCTCGGCCACGATGTCGTCGATGTCCCACCAGGTGCCGCCGTGGAAGGCATAGGCGGTGTCGCAATACTGGCAACGCAGTGGGCAGCCGGTCAGGCGCACGAACACGGTCGGCCAGCCGGCGGTATCGGCTTCGCCCTGCAGCGAGGTGAAGATCTCGGTGATCTTCAGGCGTGGCAGCGGCGACTGCACGATGTCGCTGGGGGTGGCGACGGCATTGGACGGGATAACGGCGGTCATGGCGGGTACGTCTTGGTGGGGCACGTGGCGGGGGGCTACCGTGGCCGGTAACGAAAGCAGCCGAGCATGGCCCGGCTCTACAGCAGCGACCGGGCGGCATGGCCCAGCCGGGAGAACGCAGCCCGGCCGGCGTTACGGCAGCCGGAAACGCAAACAGCCGAGCGGGGGCTCGGCTCTACAGGGAACGTATTGTACGCCGGATCAGCGGATCTGCTTGCCCAGCCGGATCGACTGCAGGCGGTCCTGCGCGGTGCGCGCGGCGTCCGAGCCGGGGTATTGCGCCACGACGGTCTCCAGCGTCTGCTGGGCCTGGTCGACCTTGCCCTCGCCATACTGCGAGAGGCCGACCTTGAGCAGGCCGCCAGCGGCCTTGTCGTGGGTCGGATAGCGCGAGAGCAGTTCACGGAACTGGGTCTCGGCCATCGGGAAATTACGGGTCGCGTAATAGCTCTCGCCCAGCCAGTACAGCGCGTTCGGCGCATAGACGCCGTTCGGGTACAGCTGCAGGAAGCTCAGGAACAGCTGCGCCGAATCGTCGTACTTGCCGGCCTTCAGCGATTCGAAGGCCACGTTGTACGAGGTGCGCTCGTCGCCGGTGGCGGCCAGGCTGCCGGCATCACCATGGACCGAAGGCGGCCGCTCGGAAGTGGCCGCCGCTGCGGGGGTTGCCGGGGCCGGAGTGGCCTTCGGCGCAGTCGCCGGAACAGGCGGCAGGGCTGGGGCGGCGTTGCCCCCTTCCAACCGGTTCAGGCGGCTGTCCAGGTCCAGGTACTGGTCCTGGGCGGACTGCTTGAGCTGGGCGTTGTCGTGCTGCAACTGCTCGATCGAGGCCTGCAGGCTGGTGACCTGCTGCCGCAGCTGATTGATCTGGTTCAACAGGTCCTGGTTGGCACTGTTGTTGTACATCTGCTGCTCGAGCGCGCCGACACGGTCGGCCAGGCTCTGTCGCTGTGCATGCGCCGGTGGGGG